>CAZLPO010000007.1:0-34492 GCA_964561385.1 uncultured Prevotella sp. | reverse complement strand
GGAAAAAAAATTGATTGTCTCACGACAACCAATCTTTTCATTAACCTTAATAATCTAATACCATGAAAAACACGTTGCAAAGATAATGCATATTTATTGTATATGCAACAATTATATTGATTTACGTCAATAAATTATGATTTTTTAACCAAAAGCAGTGTAACATCGTCCAATTTCCGCCACAAAACGGAGTAAAACAGCTGTTTTTCTTCTATCAGTCCGCCTGGTATTCCTATCTTGCAGAACAATCCGATTATCTGATTTGCGCCGTCAGTCTCTTCTGCGACGGGAATCACTCTCATCGTCAGGTACAGGGCATCGCTCAGCTGGAGCGTCAGACTATCGTCCGCCAGCGTGAGCAGTTCGCTGTTTCCGCCCAGCTTGTTCTGAACCACCGCGCGCATGTTGGAGTCCTTGAAATCAAGCATATCGAGGCGGTTATTGGTTGTCAGATACGGCAGGATGGAGTCAGGCATCTGACTGAACGCCTCACGGGCAGTCTTTATCTGCGCTGTCACAGACAGCAGACAGCCGCCCATCAATGCCAAACAAATCAGTAGTCGTTTCATTTGCTTTCTTGTTGTGATGTCGGGATTTTCGTTATTTTGTTATGACGTTATTCCGTAATTGCGTAATTTCGTAGTTTCGCTGTGATGTTCAGGAAGACGCTTCATTGCTGGGCGAGCTGCATCATCATGACCGCCGACAGACCGGCCGTTTCCGTACGCAGACGGCTCTTTCCGAGATCAACGGAGACGAAGCCGGCATCGACGGCCTGCCTCACCTCGTCAATCGAGAAGTCGCCCTCGGGGCCAATCATCACGAGCGCGTCGGCACTCTCGTTAGGTTTGCGCAACTCATCGAAGAGATTCACGCGTGGTATCTCATCGTAGCAGTGAGCGATGTAGCGTCGTCCCCTCTGCTGCTGACTGACGAACGTTGAGAACGGCGTCATCCCATTCAACTGTGGCTTCCAGGCCTTGCGGCTCTGCTTCATGGCCGACACCAGAATTTTGTCCAGTCGCTGCACCTTCATCTGTCGTCTTTCAGAGAAGCGGCAGTCGAGCAACGTCAGTTCGTCGATGCCCACTTCGGTAGCCTTCTCCACCAGCCATTCCATGCGTTCGGCCATCTTGGTAGGGGCAATCGCTAGATGAAGACGGCCTTCCCACAGCGGCTGCTGCGGCAGCGTCTCCACCACTTCGTAGAGGCAGTGGTGCGGGGCAGCGAGCGTCACCGTAGCGCGGTAGAAGCATCCTGCTCCGTCCATCAGCATCATCTCGTCACCCTCCTTCAGTCGCAACACGCGAACGGCGTGAAGAGTCTCGTCCTCCGGCAGTTCGTTGCTCTGGCCGGCCTCGGGCACATAGAAAAAACGCGTCTCTTTCATCGGCTGTTACATCGTTGCCTGTTACTGGCTGTTACGTTTCTGTATCTCTTCATAGATGACGGAGGCCAGTCGGTAGTTCTCTTCCGTAATGGCCTTCTGCAGGTGTTCGTTGAGCTGCTCCGTCTTGATGACGTTGATGGGAATGGCTACTCCATTTCTTCGGCTGAGATAGTCCGTTGCCTGACGGTCCATCAGCGCGCTGTCGATATAGAGTGGAATGGCAGAGATGTAGGACAGCAGCACGGCGTCGCTCATGCGGATGCGCACGGAGACGCCAGTCCGGACATTCTGCAGCAGCACCTTGTACTGTGCGTCGGCGATGCCGTAAATCTGCAGTTCGTAATCCTGCCAGCCGTCGTCCAGTTGTAGCAGCTTCAGCAACGTCTCCGGTAGCATGTGGTCGCACTCCGAAACGTGGCGCATGCGCAGCATGAGTTGCTGGGCAGCAGGTCCGTCGCAGATGACAGTCAGGGAGCGCAACAACTGCCGGTCTGTCAGCGTCATGACCGACACCCCGTCTGAGACATCCATCTGTCCTATCTCCCGGAAGAAGAGCTGCACCCTGTCCTGCTTCTCCATACAGCTGTTATGCCTGTTTCAGTTACTTATTTCTTCGGACGGAAGATGATGGCGAACAGCACACCGACAGTCAGGGCGTAGACCGAGAACGTGGTCCATGCAGCGCCCCAGTTTCCGATAGTGTATGTGGCACCGTCGATAGTCACAGGATGGGTGAAGATGTTCACGACCTGCTGTGCGGCAATAGAGCCTACGGTAGCACCCAGTCCGTTGGTCATCAGGATGAAGAGTCCCTGTGCGCTCGAGCGGATTGACGGGTCGGTAGCCCTATCCACATAGAGAGAGCCCGAGATGTTGAAGAAGTCGAAGGCCATACCATAGATGACCATCGAGAGGACGAAGAGCCAGATGCCTCCGCCGGGGTTGCCCAGTCCCAAGAATCCGAATCTCAACACCCACGCAAACATGGCAATTAGCATGACCTGCTTGATGCCGTAGCGCTTCATGAAGAAAGGTATGAGCAGTATGCAGAAGGTCTCGCTGATCTGTGAGATGGAGTAAAGTATGGTGGCGTGTTCGACACCGAATGATCCGACGTACTCGGCCATTGTCTCAAAGTGCTGGATGTATGGTGTTGCAAAGCCGTTCGTGATCTGAAGACTTGCTCCCAGCAGGCCAGAAAAGATGAAGAAGATGGCCATCTCCTTGCGCTTGAAGAGTGCGAATGCCTGCAGTCCGAGAGCCTCGGCGATGGACTTCTTACCTTCCGACTTCTTGATTTCGCAGTTGGGCAGCGTGAAGGAGTACAGGAAGAGCAACAGGCTTAGGACGCCTGATGTAACGAACTGGAACTCAGACTGGTTGAAGCCTGTGAGGTCGACGAACCACATGGTGCAGATGAAGCCGATGGTACCGAAGATACGTATCGGTGGGAAGTCTCTGACAGTGTCCATGCCAGCCTTGGTCAGGGCGTTATAGGCTACGGAGTTGGTCAGGGCCAGTGTGGGCATGTAGAAGGCCACGCTGACGCTGTAGAGCGTGAAGAGTACGAGATAGCTCGACTGTGCTCCGTTGGTGTGTCCGTACCAGGCGCAGGCCATCATGAAGAGTCCTGCCATCAGGTGGCAGAGTCCAAGCAGCCTCTGCGCGGGAATCCAGCGGTCAGCAACGACGCCCATGAGTGCGGGCATAAAGATGGAGACGATACCCTGCATGGCAAAGAAGGAGCCGATGTGTGCTCCCATGCCGATGTTGCCAAGATACACGCCCATACATGTGAGATAGGCACCCCATGCAGCGAACTCCAGGAAGTTCATCAGTGCCAGACGGATCTTTAGGTTCATATTCGTTTGGTTTTAAGTCATTTTTTCATAGTTTCATAATGGTATCCTTCTTAAGGGACAGGCTGTCGGCAGAGCTGCCGGCCGGCGCCGAAGGTGTGTTCTGCTCCTTCCTGTGGAATCGTATCAGCTGCAGGTTGTGGACAATCATCAGCTTGAGCGTTGCCGACTGGTCGTTGCCCTTACCGAGATAGATGAAGCCGTAGATTTCCTTGATGGCATGATCGCCGACGCCGGAGATGCGCAACTGGCTGAGTCCGGAGACGGTGACGTGGTTGGTGCGGCTGATGATGCTGTCGTTGTCGAGCTTCACGGTGAGGCAGGCCACAGCGTCGCGTGTGCCCGTCTGGTACATGTAGTCGGCTACGAGGTTGAACAGAAACTCGTCGCCCTTGCGGTAGGTGGAGTCTATCTTCTGGTGGAAGTCCATTCGGTTGTAAGGTGCGTAGGGCACGAGGATAGCTGCGCGGTTGCCCTCCCAGACGTTGGCTGTGTCGCCACTGATTCCAGCTGTTGCGAATCGCTCGACCTCGCCTTCCGATGCGCCCAGTGCGAGTGCCTCGTCGCTCAGTCTGTCTGCCACGCGTCTGTAGATTTTCTCGAATCGGTCGGCGCGGGTGTAGTAGTAGACCAGCGATGAGTCGAAGTCGGCCCTTGTGATGCCGTGTTTCTTCAGCACAGCCTCCAGGTTGACCACGCGGTCGAAGTTCTTCTTCCGCTCGTCGCCGTCTTCCATCTGCGCGATGGACTGACTGATGTGGTAGTCATACAGTATGTCCTCCATCTCGTCGGGCTGAATGAACCTCGACGGGACACCGGGCTTGCATGCCACCATGAGCCACAGCGCGGCGGCTATGAACAGCAGTCTATTCACGTTTCAGGTTTATTTTACTGATTTCGGCACGATAGAACAGCACGAGCAGGACCACGCCGACGCTGATGCTGGCATCGGCGAAGTTGAACACGGGGCTGAAGAAGATGAACTCCTGTCCGCCCCAGACGGGTACCCACTGCGGCCATGTGGTGACGATGAGCGGGAAGTAGAACATATCGACGACCTTGCCCATGAGGAACGGTGCATAGCCCGAGCCGAACGGCACCAGATAGCTGGTGTAGAAGGGCGAGGAGGCGTTGAACACCAGGCCGTAGAACATGCAGTCGACGAGATTGCCGAAGGCGCCTGCGAGGACCATTGCCAGACAGACGATGTACCCCGTGCGTGCTTTCTTACGCAACTCCAGCCAGATGTAATACCCGAGCAGGGCGATCGCTGCCACGCGGAAGAGCGAGAGGGCGAGCTTCGAGCCGAGCTGCATGCCATAGGCCATTCCGTTGTTCTCGATGAACGAGATGTAGAACCAGTTGGTGATGCGTATGCTCTCATGGAGGGTCATGTTGGTCTTGACCCAGATCTTGATGAGCTGGTCAGCGATGATGATGGCTGCAACGACCGCAACGGCGAGCCACCCGTCGGAGAGGAATTTTGGACGGCGGCTCACTTCTTCTTCTCGTTCATTTTCGACTCGACACTCAGCGTGGCGTGTGGCACGGCGCGCAGGCGTTCCTTGGGTATAAGCTTGCCGGTGATGCGGTCGATGCCGTACGTCTTATTCTCTATGCGCACGAGTGCGGCCTTCAGTCCCTGTATGAACTTCTGCTGGCGTGCGGCCATTGTGATGATCTCTTCCTTCGACTGCGTGACGCTGCCCTCCTCGAGTGCCTTGTATGTGGGCGATGTGTCGTCCACGTCGTTAGAGTCCTCGTTGGTCAGGGTTTTCATCATCTGGTCGTAGTCGCGCTTAGCGAGTGCCAGTTTTTCGTTGATAATCTCGCGGAACTCCTCGAGTTCCTCGTCCGAGTAGCGTGTTTTCTCACTCATATTGGTTTTAGGATTTTGTTATTTTGATATTCAGATTAAAGTCGTCGAAGTCGACGGTCTGTCCATCGTTGGTCTCGAGCTTCAGGTCGTCGGCCAGCACCTGGCGTGCAATGTAGTCGCCGAAGGCCTCGACAGCCTTGGTCGATGCCTCATTGGGCTCAATGCTGACGCGTATGCGGTCGGTAATCTCGAGTCCGCTCTTCTTGCGGATGTTCTGTATGCGGTTCACGAGCTCGCGCGCCATACCCTCGGCCCGCAGTTCGTCGGTGAGCGTGATGTCGAGTGCGACGGTGAGGTTGCCCTCGTTGCCCACCAGCCATCCGGGAATGTCCTCGCTGATGATGTCCACGTCGGCGGCCTCGATGACCACTCCCTGCTGTCCCTCGATGGCGATGGCGAGTGTGCCGTTGGTCTCCAGCTCAGCAATCTGCTCCTGTGTCAGGGCATCGACGGCGGCGGCTACGGCCTTCATCATCTTGCCGAACTTCTTACCCATGGTCCTGAAGTTACACTTCACCTTCTTAACCAGGATGCCCTGACCCTCGACGAACTTCACTTCCTTGACGTTCACCTCCTGCAGGAATATCTGCTTCACGCTGTCGATGGCGTCGCGCTGAGCCTGGTCGACGGGCGGAATCATCAGCGTCTGCAGCGGCTGTTTCACCTTGATGCTCTCCTTGCGGCGCAGGGCCAGCACAATGGTGGTGATACGCTGGGCCACGTCCATGCGCTCCTCGAGGTCCTTGTCGACGAGTGTCCCGTCGTACTCGGGGAAGCGGTCCAGGTGTACGCTGTCCTGGGTGCCACCCAGGTTCTTGTAGAGCTGGTCGGCAAAGAAGGGTGCGAACGGTGCCAGCAGCTTCGATACGGTCATCAGACACTCGTACAGCGTCTGGTAGGCGGCCAGCTTGTCGTTGTCCATCTCCTTGCCCCAGAAGCGCTTCTTGTTTAGGCGCACGTACCAGTTCGACAGGTCTTCGTCGACGAACTTGTCGATGAGTCGGCCGGCACGTGTGGGGTCATAGCTCTCCATCTCCTGCTCCACGCCCTTGACGAGCGAGTTCAGGCACGAGAGTATCCAACGGTCGAACTCGGGACGCTCGGCAACGGGAATCTGTGGTGTCTGCG
The DNA here is from genome assembly GCA_964561385.1 of uncultured Prevotella sp. Lineage (GTDB taxonomy): Bacteria > Bacteroidota > Bacteroidia > Bacteroidales > Bacteroidaceae > Prevotella. The sequence goes on along the minus strand of CAZLPO010000007.1, from coordinate 28,236 downwards.
GGTCGAAGTCATCGACGTTGGCATACATGGCGAAGAGGGAGTACGTATTATATAAGGTGCCGAAGAACTTGCGGCTGATTTCGGCCACGCCCTCGGGGTCGAACTTCAGGTTGTCCCAGGGCTCCGAGTTGGTCATCATGTAGAGACGCACGGGGTCGCTGCCGTACTTGTCGATCATCTCGAACGGGTTGACGACGTTGCCCACGTGCTTCGACATCTTGTTGCCCTTGGCGTCGAGCACCAGTCCGCTGGAAATGACGTTCTTGAAGGCCACGGAGTCGAAGATCATGGTGGCGATGGCGTGGAGCGTGAAGAACCAGCCGCGCGTCTGGTCGACGCCCTCGTTGATGAAGTCGGCAGGGAAGGCCTTGCGCTCGTCAATGAGGTCGCAGTTTTCAAAGGGATAGTGCACCTGTGCGTAGGGCATCGAGCCGGAGTCGAACCACACATCGATGAGGTCGGTCTCGCGCTTCATCTTCTTGCCCGTCTCCGACACCAGGAAGATGTAGTCCACGTAGGGGCGGTGCAGGTCAATGCGGTCGTAGTTCGCCTGCGACATGTCGCCGGGAACGAAGCCCTTGTCCTTCAGCGGGTTGCTGGGCATCACGCCGACGGCGACAGCCTTCTCAATCTCGTTGTACAGCTCCTCGACGCTACCGATGCACTTCTCCTCGCCGTCCTCGCTGCGCCAGATGGGCAGCGGTGTGCCCCAGAAGCGCGAGCGCGACAGGTTCCAGTCGTTCAGGTTGTCGAGCCAGTTGCCGAAGCGGCCTGTGCCCGTCGATTCGGGCTGCCAGTTGATGGTCTTGTTCAGCTCGGACATGCGCTCCTTGCAGGCGCTCGACTTGATGAACCACGAGTCCAGCGGGTAGTAGAGCACGGGTTTGTCCGTGCGCCAGCAGTGAGGGTAGTTGTGCACGTGCTTCTCAATCTTGAACACCTTGTCCTGTGCCTTCAGGTCCATGCATATCGAGATGTCCAGCGTCTCGTCCTTGTCGGTCAGCGTCTCGTCGTAGGCGTTCTTCACGTAGCGGCCTGCGAACTTGTTCCACTCCTCGACATTGACATAGTGCTTGACGAATTCTTCGTCAAGATCCTCAACGACGAAGTACTTGCCCTGCAGGTCCACCACGGGACGCTCCTGGCCTTTCTTGTCTATCAGCACGATGGGGCAGATGCCGGCTTTCTTGGCCACGAAGGCGTCGTCGGCACCGAAGTTCGGGGCGATGTGCACGATGCCGGCACCGTCCTCGGTCGTCACGTAATCGCCGGGAATCACCTTGAAGGCGTCGCCCATCGGACGGATGGCGGGCATCAGCTGCTCGTACTCCATGCCAACGAGGTCGGTACCCTTGTAGCGGGCCACGATGCGGTAGGGCACCAGCTTGTCGCCCTTCTTGAACTCGGGCATCTCGCCACCGTCGGTGATATGGCCCTCCGCGGGCAGGTAGGCGTTCAGACGGGCCTCGGCCAGCACCACCGTAATCTTCTCGGCGCTGTAGGGGTTATAGGTCTCCACGGCCACGTAGTCAATCTTCGGACCCACGCAGAGTGCCGAGTTGGCGGCCAATGTCCAGGGCGTCGTCGTCCACGCCATAAAATAAGGTGTGCCCCACCCCGTCATCTCGGGCTTCGGATTCTTCATCTTGAACAGCGCCGTGCACGTCGTGTCCTTCACGTCGCGGTAGCAGCCGGGCTGGTTCAGCTCGTGGCTCGACAGGCCTGTGCCTGCGGCGGGCGAGTACGGCTGAATGGTGTAGCCCTTGTAGAGCAGACCCTTCTTGTAGAACTGCTGCAGCAGCCACCACAGCGTCTCAATGTACTTGTTGTCGTACGTGATGTAGGGGTTGTCCAGGTCCACGAAGTAGCCCATCTTCTCGGTCAGCTCGCGCCACTCCTGCGTGAACATCATCACGTTCTCGCGGCACTTGCGGTTGTAGTCCTCTGTCGAGATATACTTGTCGCTCTCCTTGTTGTCGATGTCGGCCTTCGTGATGCCCAGCTCCTTCTCAACGCCCAGCTCCACGGGCAGTCCGTGCGTGTCCCAGCCGGCCTTGCGCTTCACCTGGAAGCCCCGCATCGTCTTGTAGCGGTTGAAGGTATCCTTGATGGTACGCGCCAGTACGTGGTGGATACCGGGATGACCGTTAGCCGAGGGAGGACCCTCGAAGAAGACAAATTGCGGACACCCCTCACGCTCAGTCACCGAGCGCCAGAAGACATTCTTTTCGCGCCAGCTTTCCAGCACGTCGTTGTTCACCTGGGTTAAGTTCAGGCCGCCAGGTTCGGCAAATCTCTTAGCCATTCTATTTCTATCGTTTCTTTCTGTTTTAACCTACATTTTTCTAATAGGCTGCAAAATTACAAAAATTATTCCTAACCGCCAAGGAAATAAGTTTTTTTTGCATTGCAAAGATACAACCTTTCCGTTGCGGTTCACGAATCTTTCGCAATTATTTTTCAATTTCAGCAAATGCCCCACTCACCTCATCCCTCGCCTCACGCCTCACGTCTCACGACACACGAAAAAAATATCAGCATGCGGTCATTTGGTCATTTGGTCATTTGTCAAAATCGAAAACGGAATGCCAAAATCCACCATTATAATAAAAATATACATATATTTATTATAATGAAGAATGACCGCGTTTCCGAAATCGATTTTGACCATTTTGACCTTGACCACTTTGACCACATTGTAACAGAAACATGGAGCTGGCATGGGTGAAAGTGCAAGGGCACAAATTTGCGCTCTTGTCCACAATCGTGGGTAAAAATCGACGAATCGAATTTTCGATTGGGTGAATGTCAAATATGTGGGCTGAAATTTCAGCCGACATCTCCATTCATCTGTTCATTGCCCACTATTCATTGTTCATTGGCGGCAGGGAGTGTCGTTCCGACCCCGCGGCCACTCCGTAACGACCGCCGCTCCGCTCCGAGCACACAAAAGGGGCACAAGCGAAAAAAGATGGCCGCACGACTGAAAAAAGTGGCAGGGAAATTCGTGTATATCAACTTTTTTTGTATCTTTGCAGAAGAATATGAAAAGTATGAAAAAGACCCTGACAATAGCCCTCACAATGCTTCTGACAAGCATGATGCTTATGGCAAACACAACGAAGACCATCCGCCTGAAGGTCATCGAGACCAGCGACGTGCACGGACACTTCTTTCCGCACGACTTCATGGAGAACCGCCCATTGAAAGGTACGCTTGCACGCGCCAGCACGTACATTAACCATGAACGCGAGAAGTACGGTGACCACCTGCTGCTCATCGACAACGGCGACATCCTGCAGGGCCAGCCCTGCGTCTACTGGTCGAACTACGTGATGCCCGAGGACGAGAACCTGGCAGCACAGGTCGTCAACTACCTGAAGTACGACGCCGAGACCGTGGGCAACCACGACATCGAGCCCGGCCACAAGGTGTACGACAAGTGGATACGCGAGGTGCGCTGTCCGCTGCTGGGATCGAACATCACCGTCAAGGGCGGCGAGGCCCGCAACGGCCGTCCCTACGAGGTGTACAGCGGCCTGCAGCCCTACTCCGTGCACTACTGCGACGGCGTGAAGATCGTGGTGCTGGGCATGCTGACACCGAGCATCCCCCACTGGCTCAACGAGAGCGTGTGGAAGGGCATGGAGTTCCAGGAGATGGTCAGCTGTGCCAGGAAGTGGATGGCCTACATCCGTGAGTACGAGCGGCCCGACCTGGTGTTCGGACTCTTCCACAGCGGACGCGACGGCGGCATCGTCGACGACGACGGCACCGAGGAGAACGCGACGGCAGCGGTGGCACGCGAGGTGCCGGGCTTCGACATCATCTTCTTCGGACACGACCACCAGGTGCACAACGAGTGGGTGACCAACAAGGACGGCAACAAAGTGCTCATCATCGACCCCTCGTGCTACGTCAGAAACGTGGCCGAGGCCGAAGTGGAGCTGAACTACCGCGACGGACACCTTGTCGGCAAGAACATCAAGGGCAACATCATCGATGTCAGCGACCTGGAGGTGGACCAGCAGATGGTGGCACACTTCCAGCCACAGATAGACCAGGTGAAACAGTACGTGGGACGACGCATCGGACGCTTCGAGCACCCCATCTACACCCGCGAGAGCTTCTTCGGCAACTCGGCCTTCACCGACCTGATACACAACCTGCAGATGAAGATTTCGGGCGCCGACATCTCGTTCAACGCACCCCTGTCGTTCAACACCGTCATCAAGGCGGGCGACGTCACACAGGCCGATATGTTCAAGCTCTACCGCTTCGAGAACCTGCTCTTCGTGCTGCGCATGACGGGCGAGGAAGTGAGAAAGCACCTGGAATTCTCCTACGACATGTGGACCAACACGATGACCAGCCCCGACGACCACGCCCTGCGACTGAACGATGCCTCGAAGAACGACCAGCAGCGCACGGGATTCCAGTACTACACCTTCAACTTCGACTCGGCCTGCGGCATCGACTACGAGGTAGACCTGACGAAACCCGACGGACAGAAGGTGCGCATCCTGCAGATGTCCGACGGACAGCCGTTCGACGAGAAACGCTGGTACCGCGTCGTCATGAACAGCTACCGCGCCAACGGCGGCGGAGAGCTGCTGACCAAGGGCGCCGGCATACCCATCGACTCGCTGAGCAGCCGCGTGCTCTTCAACACCGAGATGGACCAGCGTCACTACCTGACGCAGGAGATTGAGCGCATGGGCGTGGTCGACCCGCAGCCGAACCACAACTGGCGCTTCGTGCCCGAGGCGTGGACAAAGCCTGCACTGGAGCGCGACCGCAAACAGCTGTTCGGAGAATTAGACGTGACTGGTGAGATGAAGAAATGATTGAGAGATGAAGTCATACTATTTCGTATTCTGCAAGGAAGAGCTGCTGCTTGAGCGGACGGCAGAGGGCGACTATACCATTCCGCTGGCCGACGAGCCCCCGACGGAAGTGAAGCCCTGGACGCACGTGATGAACATCACGCCGATGGCCGACGGCACACCCGTCGTCACCTACCGCATTGACCATCCCGTCACCCCATCCTCAATCTCTGAATCCCTCAATCCCTCAATCGCCTACGAGATGTGCGGTCTGCGACAGAGCTACTACAAGCTGCCGCGCCCACTCTACCTGAAAGCCGGCAAGTGTCAGGAACTGCTCTACTGGGACCAGAACACGCGCTTCTGCGGCGTCTGCGGCGGACAGATGAAGATGGAGACCGACATCTCGAAACGCTGTACAGAGTGTGGCAAGGAGGTGTGGCCACAGCTGGCAACGGCCGTCATCGTGCTCATACACCGCGGCGACGAGGTGCTGCTGGTACGCGCCAAGAACTTCCGCACCGACTTCTACGGACTGGTGGCCGGCTTCGTCGAGACAGGCGAAACGCTGGAGGAAGCGGTCGCACGCGAGGCGCTGGAGGAGACCGGCGTCACCATTACAAACATACGCTACTTCGCCTCGCAACCCTGGCCCTACCCCTGCGGACTGATGGTGGGCTTCAACGCCGACTACGTGTCGGGCGAGATTCACCTGCAGCGCAGCGAGATAGCCAAGGGCGGCTGGTTCCGGCGCGACAACCTGCCCACCATCCCCGAAAAGCTGTCAATCGCCCGCATGCTGCTGGACGCGTGGCTGGAAGAGGCGTGAGACGTGAGGCGAGAAAAGTCTAAGGGCGTTAGTACTCGATGAGCGAGGTAGTGAGGCGGCCGTCGAAGGAAATGAGATTGCGGGCCTTGTAGCAAGTGGCACCATCGGGAATGCAGATGGTGGAAATAAAGTGAAGACCGGCCGCATCGACACGCGAGAACTCCATGTTGCTGAGTACCGCCTGCTCCAAGAACTGCTTGGGAACCTTCGACGCATAGAGCTGTTTTCTGAAGTCCTGCGAGAACAGCCGGACACCACCCTTGAACACACTGACATGCATGATGTTGTCGAAGTAGACGTTGTCCACTTCCACGCCATCGTCGTTGTAGGCCGTCGTGTGAACCTTGTATTTCGTGGGGTTGATGGCAATGTACCAGTGGTAGCGGCTGCCGCCGAACTCAACGACAGAGTCCTGCTTCACCACCTCCGTGTAGGTCAGCACCTTCTGATGACTGCCCTTCGCCAGCTCCTCGGGCACGGGGTCCTCGCTCTTCACGAGGTGCACCACATCACCACCCTGATTCCTGAACCAGAACACATGAGGCGTCTGCTTCTCAATGGTGTAGTTGGCGCTGATGGAACGCAGCACCAGTTGGTTGCCGATGACGGCAAAGGCTGTCGGCTGGCTCACGGAGTCGGGGTAGTAGATGGTATCGCCCTTCACCCAGAACGACACCTCCTCGGTCTCCTCGTCCTGCCATACGCCCTGCAGCAGCGACTTGGCCTCGCGGTCCTCCTTGCCCTCAGGCTCGGCAGCGTCCGACGGAGCACTCTTCGAGCCGCAGCTCAGTGCCAAGCAGATGACGACACCAGTCATGAATATGTAAAGCAGTCTTCTCATCATTCTATGCAATGGGTTACTCAAAGAGCTCGGCATCCTTCAGCAGCGGCTGCGCCAGATCCTTCTCGCTGGTCAGTACCGTCAGACCCTCCAGCGGCCACGCAATGCCCAACTCGGGATCGTTCCAGCGGATGCCCGCCTCCATCGCGGGCGCATACGCATTGTCTACCTTATAAGTAAAGATAGCCTCATCGCTGAGCACCAAGAACCCGTGGGCAAAGCCGCGCGGAATGAACAGCTGACGCTTGTTCTCGTCGCTAAGCTCGACCATCACGTGGGCACCGAACGTGGGCGACGAGCGGCGCAAGTCGACCGCCACATCGAGCACGCGACCCTTGATGACGCGCACCAACTTGGCCTGCGAGGCATCGCCGCGCTGGTAGTGCAGACCGCGCAGCACACCCCTACTCGACTTCGACTCATTGTCCTGGATAAATTCCACGTGACCGATATGCTCCTCAAACTCAGCCTGTTTCCAAGATTCGAAGAAGTAACCCCTCGAATCCTCGAACACGCGTGGCTCAATCACGTAAACGCCTTTTATCGATGTTTCAGTATACTCCATACGTTGAATTTTGGCTGCAAAGATAGTGTTTTTTTTCCATTCCGAGCATTTTTTTGCTATCTTTTATTTGGAAGTGTGACGAAAAAGCACTACCTTTGCAGACGTGATTGAAATTAGCAGACATATCGAAATTCTCTTGCTGACGAATGACTGCGTCATTGTGCCCGAACTCGGCGGCTTCATGACGCACCACGTGAGCGCGCGCTACGACGAGGCCGAACAGTTGTTCCTGCCGCCGTTGCGTACGCTGGGCTTTAACCCACAGCTTAAGATGAACGACTCGCTGCTGGCACAGTCATACGTCGAAGCCTACGACATCAGCTACCCCGAAGCCGTCAGACGCATCGAGGCCGAGGTGAACGAGCTTAAATCCCAGCTGGATACGGAGGGTTACTTCGAGCTGAACGGCATCGGCTCCATGAGCCTCAACGACGACGGCAACATCGTGTTTGAGCCCTGCGAGGCTGGCGTACTGACACCGGCACTCTACGGTCTGAGCTCATTCGAGATGAAACGGTTGAACGCTGAGACGGTAGAGAAGCGACGCAGCGCCGCAAAGACCGTACAGGAACCGGCAACGCTGACCGTCGCCGAAGCACCCCAGGTAGCCGAGGTCACAGAGACAACCGACGAAAGCCACAACGGCGCCATCGTCATCAAGATGTCGTGGATACGCAACGTTGTAGCCGCTGCCGCCGCCATCCTGGCCTTCCTCCTCATCACACCGCCCGTAGCCAACAGCAATCTGGCTGAGCCCACCGTGAACAAGATGGAGATGCTGCCCATGCCCCCGAAGAAGGCAAAAGCCGAGACGCCAATACTGCCCAAGGAGGAAGTCAAGAAGGCCACACAGCAGTCTCCAGAGCCGGCAAAGGTTGAGCCCGTCAAGACGGAGCCCGTTAAGACGGAACCCGTGGTGAAGCCTCAGCCCAAGACCAGCTTCTGTCTGGTACTCGCCAGTCAGGTAGCACAGAAGAACGCCGAGATCTTCGTTGCCCAGCTGCAGAAGAAAGGCATCGATGCCCGCATCAATACGCATCACGGAACACGCCGCGTCGTCAGCGGCAACTATGCTTCGGAAGGTGAAGCTTATCAGGCACTCAGCAAACTGCGCCAGACAAGCGATGAACTTGCCGAAGCATGGGTCTACAAACTGACGGAGGAGTAGTACACACAGAAACAGCCGATGAAGAGAGTACGCTGCCCCAGATGCGAACAATACATCACGTTTGACGAGAAGAAATACAGCGACGGACAGTCGCTCGTATTCCAGTGCCCGGCGTGCGGCAAGACGTTTGGCATACGCATCGGCGTAGCCAAGCTGAAAGCCACGCAGAAGGACGAGAACGCCCGTCTGGACGCAGACAACGGACAGCAGACGGCCGACGAGGCCTGCGGCAGCATTGTCGTCATCGAGAACGTCTTTCACTACAAGCAGGTCATTCCCCTGCAGATGGGCGACAACGTCATTGGCCGCTACCAGAAAGGCAACCCCATCAACACGGCATTCGAGACCGTCGATCCCAGCGTCGACCTGAACCACTGCACCATCAACGTCAGCCGCGACAAGCGCGGACAGCTGCGCTACACGCTAAGCGACAACAACAGCAACACGGGGACATTCGTCGACAACGTCGAGGTGAAAGGTCGTGAGCGTCGCGTCATTGACGACGGCACCCTGTTCACCATCGGCGCCACCAGCATTATCCTGCGCACAACGGAATAAGAAAAGTTCAATAGACGCGCGGACCGAAAATCATCGTTCCTATTCGTACCATCGTCGAACGACACTCAACGGCTATCAGATAGTCGTCGCTCATGCCCCACGAGCGTTCGCAGAACCACGGGGCATCGGCAAAATACTGCGTTTTCACTTCGTCAAAGAAATCGGCTGCCGTCAGGAACTCACGGCGTATCTGAGCCTCGTCGTCGGTGTTCGAAGCCATCATCATGAGACCGCAGATGCGTACGTGCTCCAACTGTCGCCACTCACCGTCGGCCAGCAGTTGGCGGCAGTCGTCGAGACGAAGGCCGTACTTGGTACTCTCCTCGGCAATGTGCAGCTCCAGCAGCACGTCGATGACACGTCCGCAACGGGCGGCCTGCTTCTCAATCTCGCGAAGCAGCTTCAGCGAGTCAACAGCCTCAATCATCGTCACATACGGTGCAATGAACTTCACCTTGTTCGTCTGCAGGTGCCCGATGAAGTGCCACTCAATGTCCTTGGGCAACGACTCGTGCTTCTGGCGCAGCTCCTGCTCGTGGCTCTCGCCGAAGACGCGCTGCCCTTCGGCATAGGCCGACTCAATGTATTCGTTGGGATGGAACTTGCTGATAGCCACAAGGCGTACACCCTGCGGCAACCGGCTCAATACCTCGTTCAGATGACCTTTGATGTCGTACATAGCACTACTGCTCGTATTCAGGTTTCTCATCCTTGTCGCGACCGTACTCATAGACGTCCATCAACGCCGTCTCGGCCACCGACGCAATGACGTAGTCCACCATCGTGCCGGCCATCACCTCCTCGATGTTCTTGACGGCACCGGTAAAGGTTCCGGCGTTGACAAGGTAATAAACGTTCGAGCGCTTCTCCTTCTCGCTTTTCTCGTCGATAGTGATGAACTGGAGTTTGGCCTTGTACCAGCGGTCGGCCGTTTCGGCATCGCTGAAGAACACCTCGCCGTAGCTGGCCTTCTTGATATCGCGCACCTCAAACTCGCCGCTGATATACGCCGACACCTCCTCCATGACGCGCTGCTCGGCCTCAGTAAAGCTCAGAGCATCAACAACATAACCTTCGGTGACCATCTTTTCCAGACCATCCTCCATCGTCTTCTTATAACGGATCTTACACTCAAACCAATTGGCTGTTCTGCTTCTCATAATCGTATGTATGCTTAATTGTTATTCAGTTTCCTTCTGTACACCATAGCCCGACTGCAGCTTGGACTTCTTGGCATTCGAAATCTTGTCGATAATCTCGCTGGCTATGTGCTGGCTCTTCGTGTTGCTGAGACCGGCCTCGTTACCCAGCTCTATCTGCTTCTTCGTCAGCTCCTCGATGACGGAGCTGCTCTCGGACATGAACTTCTTCTCAGACACATTCATGTGCTCGTTGTCGTAGATACGCGACAGAATGCGCTCAGCCTCAGCCGTGTAGCGCTTGCGGAATATCTGCTCGGCCTTCGCCTCATACTCCTTCATCTTCTTCTCGTCGACATGTGTTGCCGTCGAGTCGGTCTGCGGCAGACCGAGATCCATAATCGGGTCGTAGCCCTCAGCGTGCTCTTCGGGATACATCTCCTCGCCAAAGTCCTCCTTCGGCGCCGACTCCACGAACTCAACAGGCTCCTGACTGGGCAGGAACTCCATGTAGGCGCCGACACACAACAAGGCTATCACCAACGAGGCAACAGCCAGCAGCAGCGAATTGCGCAGCGAGCGGCGCGACGTCATTGCACGAAGCATGGCCGCAGCATCAGCATAGCGGTTCTCGGGATTCGCGTCCGTAGCCTTCTTGATGACCTTGCGATACTCGTAGGGAACATCGGAGTCGCGATAGAGATACTCCATGAGGCGTCCCATAGAATAGACCTCGCTGCGGGCATCGCCCACACCGTCCTCCAACACCTCGGGAGCCACAAAGTCGGTCACGCCCTCATAAAGCATCTCCTGGTCGTTCAACAGCAGGTAGGAGGAACCGTGAAAGAGCAGCATCGGGGTGTTGTCGCCCTTGCGCACAAGAATGTTCGAGGGGGCGAAACACAGATGATAGATGCCCTGATCGTTCAACGATTCGGTCATCTCGACCAGCGCCTTCATCGTGTTGTCCACAAAATGCTTCTCAGCCACGATGGCTGGCTTCTCTTCCAGCAGTTTGGCAAATGTCCGAAGGTTTCCCTTCTCAAGCGTGACACCATAGATGCCGGAACTGTCAGCCGTCACGTCGAAGTGCACCTGATGGCGGTCGCTGATGGTCTTGTTCTGCTCACATTCGGTTTTCAGCGCTTCACAGAACCGCAGGTTGTCAGCAAGTTCCGGCCGGAGATCGATAACGTTAGAGTACGTGTTGCCGGACATTTTCTTGTAGAGATTGCCAAAAGGCATCGTCTCCTTTTTCATGGACGCGGCGTTACGCGATTCAAGCAATTCCTCGTAATTCATTGAACCAATAGCTTATTTTGACGCGCAAAAGTACGCAATTATTCTGAAAAACACAAATTTTCGGCCTCAGAAAAGAAATAATTCTTCATTATTAATCCTTATTCCCATTTTTTTCAGTAACTTTGCCCCCCGAATTTGTAAACAGAAGAAAAGATGCCTGAAATATCAGTACGCGGACATGAGATGCCGGAGTCTCCCATCAGAAAGCTTGCACCGTTGGCAGCGGCTGCCAAGAAGCGCGGCACAAGGGTTTATCATCTGAACATCGGACAGCCCGACCTGCCGACGCCACAAGTAGGACTCGACGCGTTGAAGCTCATTGACCGCGAGATTCTGGAGTATTCGCCCTCGCAAGGCTATCTGAGCTATCGGGAGAAACTGGTCGACTACTACGCCAAGTATAATATTAAGGTAACGGCCGACGACATCATCATCACGTCTGGAGGTTCCGAGGCTGTGCTCTTTGCCTTCCTCTCATGCCTGAACCCGGGCGACGAGATTATCGTACCCGAGCCCGCTTACGCCAACTACATGGCCTTCGCCATCTCGGCCGGCGCGAAGATACGCACCATCGCCACCACCATCGAGGAAGGCTTTTCATTGCCGAAGGTCGAGAAGTTCGAGGAGCTCATCAACGAGCGCACCCGCGCCATCATGATCTGCAACCCCAACAACCCCACCGGCTATCTCTACACCCGCCGCGAGATGAACCAGATACGCGACCTCGTTAAGAAGTACGACCTGTACCTGTTCTCCGACGAGGTGTATCGCGAATACATTTACACGGGTTCTCCCTACATCTCTGCCTGTCACTTGGAAGGCATCGAGCAGAACGTCATTCTTATCGACTCCGTCTCGAAACGCTACTCCGAATGCGGTATCCGCATCGGCGCGCTGATAACGAAGAACGAACAAGTGCGTAAGGCCGTGATGAAGTTCTGTCAGGCACGTCTCTCCCCACCTCTCATCGGACAGATTGTGGCCGAGGCATCGCTCGATGCGCCGGAGGAGTACTATCGCGACGTGTACGACGAATACGTAGAGCGCCGTAAGTGTCTGATTGACGGTCTGAACCGTATTCCGGGTGTCTACTCCCCCATCCCGATGGGAGCCTTCTACACAGTAGCCAAGCTGCCCGTCGATGATGCCGAGAAGTTCTGCCGCTGGTGTCTGGCCGACTTCGAGTATGAGGGCGAGACAGTCATGATGGCGCCTGCTGCCGGTTTCTACACGACGCCGGGTGCCGGCATCAACCAGGTGCGTATCGCCTATGTTCTGAAGAAAGAGGACCTGGAACGCGCACTCGTGGTGCTGCGCAAGGCCCTGGAGGCTTATCCTGGGAGAGTGGATGAAAGTTGATAGATCAGAGTTGAGAGATAGGCCGTTCCGTGTTTAACCTTCCGCTATTCATAGCCCGACGCATCCACAGCGACCAAGGCGACCGCCGCAAGGTGAGCCGCCCTGCTATTCATATCGCCACCATTGGCGTTGCCATTGGTCTGGCCGTCATGATCATTACCGTCAGCGTCGTCATGGGGTTCAAGCACAGCATCCGCGACAAGGTCATCGGTTTCGGCAGCCACATACAGGTGCAGAACCTCATGTCCATCAGCAACTCAGAGTCCTACCCCATCTGTATCAACGACAGCATGATGCAGACGCTCGCCGACATCGATGGCATCAGCCACGTGCAGCGCTATGCCCATACGCAGGGTATCCTCAAGACCGAGGACGAGTTCCTGGGTGTGGTGTTCAAGGGCATAGCCCAAGAATACGACACCACCTTTCTCCATCAGAACCTGGTGGAAGGCGAGATACCGCAGTTCAGCGATTCCACAGGCAGCCAGAAACTACTGATGTCGCGCATGATAGCTGATAAGCTGAAGCTGCACGCCGGCGACAAGGTGTTTGCCTACTTCATCGGCAACGACGACGTGCGCGTCAGACGCTTCACCATCAGCGGCGTCTATCAGACTAACATGACGCGCTTCGACGAGAAAATCTGCTTCACAGACCTCTACACGGCCGCAAAGCTGAACGGCTGGTTCCCGGAACAGTACTCGGGAGCCGAGCTGCTCGTAGAAGACTTTGATAAGCTAGAGGAGACCGACCAGCACGTCATCGACAACATCAACCGCACACAGGACGCGTACAACAACACATATTCGTCGCAGACCATCCATGAGGCTTATCCCCAGGTGTTCACCTGGCTCGAACTGCTCGACATCAACGTGTGGATCATCCTCGGACTCATGATCTGTTTGGCCGGCATCACGATGACAAGCGGTCTGCTCATCATCATTCTGGAACGCACGTCGATGATCGGCGTCATGAAGGCGCTCGGCGCACGCAACAAGACCATCCGCCACACCTTCCTGTGGTTTGCAGCCTTCATCATCGGACGCGGACTGCTCATTGGCAACATCATCGGCATCGGACTGGTGCTTCTGCAGAAGTACACGGGCTTCATCACGCTCGACCCACAAACATATTATGTCAGCGAGGCACCAATGGAGCTGAACATCCCCATCATCATTCTCTTGAACGTTGCTACTCAAATTATCAGTATTTCTGTTCTAATTATCCCAAGCTTCTTCATTTCGCACATCCATCCCGCAAAATCTATGCGATACGAGTAAAAAATTGCACAAAAAATTTGCGGATGTGCAAAAAACGACGTATCTTTGCACAAAATTTCAAAAATTGTGCAAAATGGATCAAGCGAGAAGCTTCAACCAATATATTGAACGTGCCGTTATCGATTACTGGAATCAGGATGCTTTGACAGACTACCAAGGCGTCACACTTCAATATCACGACGTGGCACGCAAGATTGAAAAGCTCCACATTCTTTTTGAGAACTGCGACCTGAAAGCAGGAGAGAAAGTAGCCATCTGCGGACGTAATTCAGCACACTGGGCCGTCGCATTCATGGCCATATTGACCTACGGTGCTGTGGCAGTACCTATCCTGCACGAATTCAACGCCGAGCAGATTCACAACATCGTCAACCACTCAGAGGCCCGACTGCTGTTTGTCGGCGACTACATCGTCAAGACAATTACACCCGATGAGATGCCGCACCTTGAGGGCATCATCAACCTGCCGGACTTCTCACTCCACATCTCAAGATCAGAAAAGCTGACGTATGCACGCGAACACCTGAATCTGATGTTCGGAAGCAAGTACCCAAGGGCGTTCCGTGCAGAAAACGTTCATTACCATCAGGATGAGCCCGACGAACTGGCACTCATCAACTACACCAGCGGCACCACAGGATTCTCGAAAGGGGCCATGCTGCCCTACCGCGCCATTTGGGGCAATCTGGACTTCTGCATGAACAACCTGCCGCTGAAGCCGCATGACAATATGCTCAGCATCCTGCCGATGGCACACATGTATGGAATGGCCATTGAGTTCATCTACGGCTTCTGTCGCGGGTGCCATCTGTTCTTCCTGACACGCCTGCCGTCGCCCGCCATCATTGCCGACGCCTTTGCCACCGTGCGGCCGGCTGTGGTCATCGCCGTTCCTCTGATTGTTGAGAAAATCATCCGCAAGCGCGTGTTCCCGAAGATACAGACCAACGGCATCCGCCTGCTGCTCCAGATGCCTGTTGTCTCAAAGAAGGTGAAGGAGAAAATCTGCGATCAGGTCTATCAGGCTTTTGGCGGCCGTGCCTACGAGGTCATCGTCGGCGGCGCAGCACTCAGCCGCGAGGTCGAGCAGTTCCTGGTCTCCATCGGATTCCCCATCACCGTGGGTTACGGCACCACCGAGTGCGCCCCGCTCATCAGCTACAGCGACTACAAGGACTTCCAGCCGGGTTCCTGCGGAACGGCTGTCGACCACATGGAAGTGCGTATCGACTCGCCGGCCCCGCTGACACAGCCAGGCGAGATCCTTGCCCGCGGCACTAACGTCATGCTGGGCTATTACAAGAATCCGGAAGCAACGGCACAGTCCATTGACAGCGACGGCTGGTATCACACCGGCGACCTAGGCACAATGGCCGAAGACGGACATATCTTCATACGTGGACGTATCAAGAACATGCTGCTCGGAGCCAGCGGACAGAACATCTACCCCGAGGAGATTGAAGACAAACTTAATTCAATGCCGATGGTCAGCGAGAGTCTCGTCGTACAGCGCGACTCAAAGCTCGTTGCACTGGTCTATCCCGATTCCGATGAGATTGTCAACTTCGATGACGACGATTTGAACGACATCATGGAGCAGAACCGCCAGCAACTCAACGAGACGCTTCCCGCCTACAGTCGCATTACATCTATAGAAATACGCGACAGCGAGTTTGCCAAAACACCAAAGAAAAGCATTAAACGATACCTATATAGCTAAAATATGGAACACATACCCAGTTTTAATGAGCTCATCGAGAAATCGATTCTCGACAATTGGAATCTGGACGCCCTCACAGACTATAAGGGTCAGACCCTGCAATACCACGATGTGGCACGAAAAATTGAGAAGCTACATATCCTCTTTGAGAACTCCGGAGTTGTCAAAGGCGACAAGATTGCTCTCTGCGGACGCAATTCCAGCCAGTGGGCAGTAGCATTCCTCGCTACCCTCACCTACGGAGCTACCGCCGTACCCATCCTGCATGAGTTCAACGCCGAGCAGATTCACAACATCGTCAACCACTCAGAGGCCAAGCTTCTCTTTGTGGGCGACCACGTTGCCACCATCATCGACCCGCAGCAGATGCCCGGACTGGAAGGTATCATCAACAACCCCGACTACTCGCTGATGATAAGTCGTACGGACAAGCTGACCTATGCCCGCGAGCACCTGAACGAGCTCTACGGGAAAAAATTCCCTAAGTACTTCCGCAAGGAACACGTGAGTTACTACAAGGAGCAGAGTCCCGAAGAGCTGGCACTCATCAACTACACCAGCGGCACAACGGGATTCTCGAAAGGCGTGATGATACCCTACCGCGCTCTGTGGTCAAACTACGACTTTGCCTGCGACGTGCTGGGCAAGACCATCAAGGCCGGCGACCCCATCATTTCCATGCTGCCGATGGCCCACATGTACGGAATGGCCTTCGAGTTCATCTTCGAATTCCTGCACGGCTGTCATGTATTCTACCTGAACCGCGTACCTTCGCCCGCCATCATTGCCCAGGCATTGTCCGACATCAAGCCTGTCATCGTCATTGCCGTGCCGCTCATCATCGAGAAGATTATCCGCAAGAAGGTGTTCCCCAAGATTCAGAACAACCGCATGCGCCTGCTCCTGCAGATGCCCGTCATCTCGAAGAAGGTACGTCAGATGATCTGCCAGGAAGTGCTGAAGGCTTTCGGCGGAAGAATGTACGAGGTCATTATCGGCGGTGCCGCCCTCAACCAGGAGGTGGAGCAGTTCCTCAAGCGCATAGACTTCCCCTACACCGTGGGCTATGGAGCCACCGAATGTGCACCCATCATCTGCTATCGCGACTGGCACACGTTTGCCCCTGGCTCCTGTGGCCAGGCAGCCCTGCACATGCAGGTAGAGATTGACTCCCCCAACCCACGTACCATTCCCGGAGAGATTCTGGCCAAGGGTCCCAACGTCATGCTGGGCTACTACAAGAACCCGGAAGCAACGGCCGAGACCATCGACCAGGAGGGCTGGTACCACACGGGCGATCTGGGAACGATGGATGCCGACGGCAACGTCTACATCAACGGCCGTTCGAAGAACATGCTGCTCGGTCCCAACGGACAGAACATCTATCCCGAGGAGATTGAGGACAAGCTCAACTCAATGGCCCTGGTCCAGGAAAGCATCGTCGTACAGCGCGACACGAAGCTCGTCGCCCTGGTGCATCCCGACATGGACGAGGCGAAGAGCATGAAGTTCACCGCCGAAGACCTGAAGAACGTCATGGACCAGAATCTGAACGGACTGAACCAGATGATTCCCGCCTACGAGAAAGTATCGGAAATCATCATCCACGAGGACGAGTTCGAGAAGACGCCGAAGAAATCCATCAAGCGCTACTTATATCAGTAAGCAGAAGTTAGAGACATCGTATAAGGGAGTACCGATCGGTACTCCCTTATATTGTTTCAACGCTTGCTGCGGACAATCATGGTTTTCACCTTATTGTTATAGCGGTCGGCTGCCAGCAGCTGTTCAATGGTCAGGTGCATGCGCCACTGCCAGCGGTTATAGGGGTCGCTGGGCACGTTGATACGCTCCATGCGCGGCTGTTTCGAGCGCAGCTCGCTGTCCATAGCAAGCCAGTCCTGCAGCGACAGCAGGCAGAGCATCGACGGGCAGTACAGGTGACGGGCAATCATCTCCTCCGCCACGTGTGCAGGCAGATGCTCCGGTGCCCGTCCCTCCTTCTGCAGCATGGTCACATAGTATCGCTGCGTACGTTCTGGACTCTCCTCCCACCATAGTCGGAGCGGCGACATATCGTGTGTAGAGATGGTGGCCACCGACCGATAGGGGTTCCCGTCAAGGTGCGTAAACTCAATACCGTTCTGCTTGGGTAGCGTCTGTATCTCCAACGTTAGGATGCGCAGGGCATCAAGTACAGGTGCCACGCAGTCGGGCAGCATGCCCAGATCCTCTGCACAGACCAGCATCCGACAGTTTTCAAGGAGCGCCGTGAGCCGATGCATGGCCACTCCGCCCCAGAACATCGAGTGCCGCTGATAGAAGTAGTTATTGTACAGCCGCATATAGGCCTCCTTTTCGTCGCTGCTCAAGGCGTCGTACACGGTCTCCTGATAAGCCAGTATGCGTGGATGATACATCTCAGCCTGCCGCGGGTCTTCGACAAAGAGCACGTTGCTGAGAAGTCGCAGCATACCCTCGCGTATCCACAGGCTGTTCTCATCATTGCGTCCGGCAAAGTGCACCACAATCTTCTTCTGTGTGTCATACGCGCTCTTGACGTGATACAGCCCATAAGCCTGGCGGTCAAGGAAGTTATTTCGTACGAACTCGGCATGAATACCGAAGAGGCGCTCCAGCACCCGGTCGTTGACAAACGGACGCGTCAGCAATTCCTTGCGGAACGACAGTCCGAAGTACTCTATTTCGCCCGGCGTCAGCGGCAACGCCGGCGAGAAGTGTCCCAGCAGTCCGTGGACGGCATCCTCGGGAATCTCCCAGATGCGGAAGAAACCCAGCACATGGTCAATGCGCACAGCATCGAAGTACTGTTCCATCCAGCGGAAGCGGCGGTGCATCCACGCAATCAGCTCAGCACCGTCGTCCTTCGCCCAATTATAGGTGGGGAATCCCCAGTTTTGTCCTGTTCTTGAGAAGGCATCGGGCGGGGCTCCCGTCTGACTGTCCATATTGAACAATTCCGGATGCGCAGCCGTCACCGCGCTGGTGCGGTTGACGCCGATGGGCAGGTCGCCCTTCAACACCACACCCTGCTGCCGGGCATAGTCGGCAGCGGCCTTCAGCTGCAGATGCAAGTTGTACTGCAGGAACCAGACAAACTCCGGACTGTCGGCATGCAGGAATGAGACGTACGCCTCGAGCCACTCGTCGTTTTCGGCTTTCCATCGTCTGAACTCCAGCGTCGCCAGCTGGGCCGTTCCCCGTTCGTCGAACACCTCCCGGGCATAGTCGGACTTCACGCGGTGAACCGCTTCATAGTCGCTCTGCGGCAGGGCGTTCAGCTCGCGCTGTCGCCGTCTGTAGACGGTCATGCGCTTCTTGTCTTTCAGTTCACCAAGCTGTTCCAGGTCCAGATAGTGAGGATGGAGCGCAAAACAGCTGGTGATATTATAAGGATAGGAGTCGTGCCATCGGCCGTCGGTCGTGGTGTCGTTGACGGGCAGCAGCTGAATGACGCGCATGCCGGTCTTTACGGCCCAGTCGACAAAGCGTCGCAAATCGCCAAAATCGCCCACGCCGAATGAATGCTCGCTTCGTAGTGAGAAAACCGGTACGACGACGCCAGCAGCCCGCCACGTGGCTTCGCGGAGACGTAGGTTCTCACCATAGCACACCAGCACCTCTCCGTCAGCAATGTCGGTGTCTATCACGCGGTTGTCGCCTTCCTCCCACGCCACCAGGCTGTGTGTCCTCTCGTCAATGACGACATACTTGTACTCTATAGGCATCAGTATGGCATCGACGTTGACGGAGAGCATCCAGTCGGCCTGTCCCATATACTCCATACGCAGGTAGCGGGCCTCGCTCCAGTTTCCCAGTGCCGGATGGCTCCCCACGAGTGCCAGCACCTGTCCGCTTTCCAACTGCGGTGCAGAGACACGGAAGACGACGGTCTTTCTGTAGAGCGGCACCTGCAGCGGCTGTGCCGTCTCGCCGTGTGCCAGGTGTTTCGTCGTCAGGAAAGCGTTCGTGTACAGGTGGCTGTTCAGCGGCTGGTCGCGCCACTGGTCGGCAAAGACATAGCTTTTCGACGAGTCGTAGCTGTAGCATCGCGGCACCAGCGTCCACTCCCGTCTCAGCACCCTTCCGTCGGCATCCTCCACCTGATAGTAGTATGTCAGCGAGCGCAGCTGCTGCTGTCTTGAGACGATGGCCGCCGTCTCCACCTTCCACAGCTGTCCGTCCTCGGTGAGCATCAGCAGGTTAGCCTGCCGTTCCTTTCCGTCAGTACTGATGTATCTGACTACGACATGCAAGCTTTCGCCCCACTGCGTACCGTATTGTATTGCGAATTTCAATTTCATCGTTTCAGGTTTATGAGTGCAAAGATAATATTTTTTCCGAAAAGTCACAATAGTTTCGAAAGAAATGATTACCTTTGCACGAAAAAGTGTATAATTGACGAGTATAAATGAAACAGACAAAGTCGAACCTCTTCCTGATTCTGGCGGTCAGCTGTCTGCTGGTGATGGCAGGATTGGTATTCTATTATTTCTTTAGCGGATTCTCGCAACATAAAGATACTCAATACCTGTACATCGACACAGACGATACCACAGATTCCATCTGTACGAAGCTTGACGCGATTGGCAACCGTCATAGCATGACGGCTCTACGCACCCTCATGCGCCACAGCGGATACGGTGAGAACATACACACCGGACGCTATGCCATTGAGCCCGGCGCCAGCAGTTTCAGCGTGTTCCGCCAACTGAGGAGCGGCCGCCAGCAACCCCTGCGCCTCACCATTCCCGAGAGCCGCACGATGACACGCTTGGCCGCACAGCTGTCACAGCGGCTGATGCTCGACTCCGCCACCATCGCCCAGGCACTCGTCGACTCCATCTTCACGACCAACCACGGCTACGACACCGCCACCATTGCCTGCCTGTTCGTGCCCAACACCTACGAGGTGTATTGGGACATCAGCCTCGAACAGCTGATGAACCGCATGCAGAAGGAGCACGACGCCTTCTGGCAAGGTGAGCGCACGACCAAGGCGCAGGCGCTGAACCTCACGCCCAACGAGGTGTGCACGTTGGCCAGCATCGTTGACGAGGAGACGGCCAACGCCACCGAGAAGCCCATGGTGGCCGGCATGTACCTGAACCGTCTGAAGGCAGGCATGCCGCTCCAGGCCGACCCCACGGTGAAGTTTGCCCTGAAGCAGTTCGGGCTGCGCCGCATCTATCACGGCATGCTCAGCTACGACAGTCCTTGGAACACCTACCGCTATGCCGGGCTTCCTCCCGGCCCCATCAAGATTGCCTCCGTCAGGGGCATCGACGCCGTGCTGAACCGAGTGGCGCACAACTACCTCTATATGTGTGCCAAGGAGGACTTCTCGGGCACCCACAATTTTGCCGTCACCTACGCCGAGCACCTGCAGAACGCCGCCCGTTACGCCAAGGCGCTCAACGCCAGGGGCATCAAATAAAAAAAATCCCGACAGCCTGCTTGGTTATCGGGATTTCTTCGTACCTTTGCATCCAAATTCAATAAAAATTCAAGGAAATATGGCAGAAATCATACAGCATGAAGAAGAAAAGAAGTCTGTGAGCTTCATTGAGCAGAAGGTGATTAACGACCTGGCCGAAGGCAAGAACGGCGGGCGCATGCAGACGCGCTTCCCGCCCGAGCCCAACGGCTACCTGCACATCGGTCACGCCAAGGCCATCGCCATCGACTTCGGACTGGCTAAGAAGTACGGCGGCGAGTGCAACCTGCGCTTCGACGACACCAACCCCCAGAAGGAGGACACGGAATACATTGAGAGCATCGAGCAGGACATCAAGTGGCTGGGCTTCGAGTGGGCACACATCTACTACGCCAGCGACTATTTCCAGCAGCTGTGGGACTTTGCCGTGTGGCTCATCAAGCAGGGCCGTGCCTACGTTGACGAGCAGAGTGCCGAGCAGATAGCCCAGCAGAAGGGCACCACGACCTCGCCCGGCACGAACTCGCCCTATCGCGACCGTCCCATTGAGGAGAGCCTGCGACTCTTCGAGTATATGAACAGCGGCCAGTGCGAGCCGGGCACGCTGACGTTGCGCGCCAAGATAGACATGGCCCATCCGAACATGCTGTTCCGCGACCCGCTCATCTACCGCGTGCTGAACCTGCCGCACGTGAAGACCGGCACGAAGTGGAACGCCTACCCCATGTACGACTTCGCCCACGGACAGAGCGACTACCTGGAGGGTGTCACCCACTCGTGGTGTACGCTCGAGTTCGTCGAGCACCGTCCCCTCTACGATCTCTTCGTGACGTGGATGAAGGAGTGGCGCGGCGAGACCGACAACATCGAGGACAACCGTCCGCGTCAGACCGAGTTCAACAAGCTGAACCTGAACTACATCCTGCTGTCAAAGCGCAACCTGCGCCTGCTGGTCAGCGAGGGTGTGGTCAGCGGCTGGGACGATCCCCGTATGCCGACCATCTGCGGCTACCGCCGTCGCGGCTACTCTCCCGAAGGCATCAAGAAGTTCATCGAGAAGATTGGCTACACCAAGATTGACGCCCTGAACGACACCGCCCTCTTCGAGAGTGCCCTGCGCGACGACCTGAACCAGCGTGCCCTGCGTGTCAGCGCCGTCCTCGACCCCGTGAAGGTGGTCATCACCAACTACCCCGAGGGTCAGACGGAGATGCTCACCGCAATCAATAACCCCGAGCGCGAGGCCGACGGCACACACGAGGTGGAGTTCAGCCGCGAGTTGTGGATTGAGCGCGACGACTTCCAGGAGGTGGCCGAGAAGAAGTTCATGCGACTGGCTCCCGGCAAGGAGGTCCGTCTGAAGAACGCCTATATCATCAAGTGCGACGAGGAGCATCCCTGCGACAAGGATGCCGACGGCCGCATCACCACCATCTACTGCACCTACGATCCCGAGACACGCAGCGGTCAGCCCGGTGCCGACCGCAAGATCAAGGGCAAGACGCTCCACTGGGTGTCGTGCCACAACGCCGTGCGCGCCGAGGTCCGTCTCTACGACAAGCTGTGGAAGGTTGAGAACCCGCGCGACGAACTGAAGCGCATCGAGGAGGAAGAGGGTCTGAAGGGCATCGACGCCATGCGTGTGATGATGAATCCCGACAACCTGCGCATCCTGACGGACTGCTACATCGAGCCCTTCGCCTCGCAGCTGCCTGCGCTCACCTACCTGCAGTTCCAGCGCATCGGCTACTTCAACGTCGATCCCGACTCCACCCCCGATCATCCCGTCTTCAACAGGACCGTCGGACTGAGGAGTTGATGCATGAGGCCCTCGGCTGATGCCGAGGGAATAGTGGCGACGTGAGGCGAGATATGTAATAATTGAGAGGTTGATAGATTGAGCAACGACGAGTATTATAAGGACGACGAGTTTCTCGAGATGCTGAACGACTACGAAGGGGCGGTCAGCAGGGACGAGCCTGTGTTCCTTGATGCCGACGACCTGACCGACATTGCCGAGTACTACCAGCAGAATGCGCGCTACGACGAGGCCGACCGTGCCATCAGCCGTGCCATCGAGATGGAGCCTCACGCCCTGTCGGTGCTCAACTACCAAGTGCACCAGGCGCTGGCCGAGGGCAACGTCGAGGAAGCCGAGGACTTTCTCGACCAGATGATGGAACGCGAGTCGCCCGAATACATCTACAGTCGCGCCGAGGTCATGATTGCCAAGGGCGAGACCGACGCTGCCGACCGTTTTCTCCGCGACTGCCTGCACGACGTGCCCTCCGACGAGTATCAGGACTATGTGCTCGACGTCGCCAACATCTATACCGACTACGGCCTGAGCGACAAGGCGATGGAGTGGATGATGCGCGCCCGCTACGACAACACCGACGACTTCAAGGAGCTGATGGCGCGCACGCTCTTCGGGCTGGGCAAGTACGAGGACTCCGAACGCCTGTTCAACGAGCTGATAGACCACGACCCCTTCCAGAAGCGCTACTGGAACGCGCTGGCCAGCACACAGTTCATGAAGGAGGACTACAGCGCCTCGGTGACCAGCAGCGAGTATGCCATCGCCATCGATCCCGACGACCCCGATGCTGTTGTCTCAAAGGCCAACGGCCTCTACCGGCTGGCGAACTACGAGCAGGCGCTCACCTACTTCGAGCGCTACAGCCGTCTGGTGCCCGACGACGAGTTCGGGTTCCTGCACCAGGGGTCGTGTCTCATCAACCTCGGGCGCTTCGAGGACGCCGTCCGCCAGCTCAACACCGCCGAGCAGCTGGCTCCCGACGACTCGCCCTACCTGCTGGAGATCTACGAGGAGCAGGCCTTTGCCTACAACGAGCTGCACGACGTGGAGTCGGCCATCCGCTGCGTCGACAAGACCGACGCTTTGGAGTGCGACCACGTGGACATGATGGTCATCCGCGGCCACATCCTACTGGGCAACGGCCGTATCTCCGAGGCCGAGCAGATGTTCCGCCAGGCGCTGATGCTGTCACCTGACAACAAGTGGACGATGGTGCGCATCCTCGTGTCGCTCTACGACAACAAGTTCGTGGACTCCGCCTATATGCTGTTCAAGCGCTTCTTCACCATCGTCGACGACGACTGGACCCACGGCTATGCCTACATGGCGCTGTGCTGCTGGGACACCAAGCGCCTCGACGAGTTCATGACCTATCTGAAGCTGGCCTGCACGAAGAACCCGCACGAGGCGCGTATCGTGCTTGCCGACCTGTTTCCCGAAGGCATGCCGCCCGAGGAGTATTATTCATACATGCAAAAGAATCTGAACCAATGACAACCATATCAGCCCTGCTCAGCAACCTGAACTACGGGACCATCTTCTTCCTGATGCTCCTCGAGAGCACCGTCGTCCCCGTACCCTCCGAGCTGGTCGTGGCGCCCGCCGCCTACTATGCCGCCACCGGCAGCATCAACGTGTGGCTCGTCATCCTGATGGCCACGCTGGGAGCCGACGTCGGCGCCAGCATCAACTACTTCGTGGCGCTCTACGTGGGGCGTCCCGTCATCTACCGCTTTGCCAACAGCCGCTTGGGCCACCTGTGCCTGCTCAACCAGCAGAAGGTCGAGAAGTCCGAGCGCTATTTCGACGACCACGGCGTGGCAGCCACGCTCACGGGCCGTCTCATACCCGGCATCCGCCACCTCATCTCGCTGCCGGCCGGACTGGCACGCATGAACTACGGCAAGTTCCTGTTCTACACCACCATCGGCGCCGGTGCCTGGCACACCATCCTCGCCGCCATGGGCTGGTATCTGCACACCGCCATCGGCGACGTCAGCGACGCCGAGCTGAACGCCCTCATCGCCAAGTACAACCACTACATCGTCGTGGCCATCGTGGCCGTTGTCGTGCTGGCGGTCGCCTTTGTCGTCATCAAGAAGAAGAGAAACAAACAATAGGATAAAAAACAAGAACACTATGGCACGTATCAACAATCATCTCGTCATCATGGCAGGCGGCGTGGGAAGCCGCTTCTGGCCCATGAGCACCCGTGAGTGCCCCAAACAGTTCATCGACGTGCTGGGCACGGGCAAGACGCTCATTCAGATGACCGTCGAACGATTCGGCAACCTCATTTCACCTGAAAACATCTGGGTAGTCACCAATCAGGCCTACCGCGACACCGTCAGCCAGCAGCTGCCCGACATGCCCGCCGACCACATTCTCTGCGAGCCCTGCCGACGCAACACGGCCCCCTGCATCGCCTACGTCAGCTGGCGCATCAAGAGCCGCGACCCGAAGGCCAACATCGTCGTGACGCCCAGCGACCACATCGTCATGAACGTCAACGAGTTCCAGCGCGTCATCACACAATGCATGAAGTTCACCGCCGACTCCGACGCCATCATCACCCTGGGCATCAAGCCGACGCGCCCCGAGACCGGCTACGGCTACATCCAGGCCGACCCCTCGTCCAGCTCGCCGCGCAACAAGGAGCTGTTCCGCGTGGACACCTTCCGCGAGAAGCCCGACCTCGCCACCGCCAAGAAGTACATCAGCCAGAGCAACTACTTCTGGAACGCCGGCATCTTCATCTGGAACGTCAACACCATCGTCAATGCCTTCCGCATGTACCAGCCCTCGATGGCACGCATCTTCGAGTCGATGCTGCCCGTCTATGGCACACCCCAGGAGCAGGCCGCCATCGACCAGAAGTTCCCCGACTGCGAGAGCATCTCCGTTGACTACGCCATCATGGAGAAGGCCGACGAGATCTTCGTCTGCCCCTCCGACTTCGGCTGGAGCGACCTCGGCACGTGGGGCTCGCTGCACCAGCAGTCGCACAAGGACCTCTACGGCAACGCCAGCATCGGTCCCGACGTCACCATGATCGAGAGCCACAACTGCATCGTCCACACGCTTCAGGAGAAGCGCGTCGTCATACAGGGTCTCGACGGCTACATCGTGGCCGAGAACAACGACACCTTATTAATATGCAAGCTCTCGGAAGAACAGCGCATCAAGCAGTTCAACGGAGAGAATTGAAGAATCAATTAGAATCATGAATAAAGTAGCATTAATCACCGGTATCACCGGACAGGACGGCTCCTACCTGGCTGAGTTCCTGCTCGAGAAGGGCTACGACGTACACGGCACCATCCGCCGCTCGTCAGTCGACTTCCGCGAGCGCATAGCCCACCTCGAGGGCCGACCCCACTTCCACCTGCACTACGCCGACCTGGGCGACTCCATGAGCATCCTGGGCGTCATCGGCCGCGTGCGCCCCACCGAGATCTACAACCTGGCCGCACAGAGCCACGTACAGGTGTCGTTCGACTCGCCCGAGTTCACGGCCGATGTCGATGCCGTCGGCGTGCTGCGCATCCTCGAGGCCGTACGTCAGCTGGGGCTCACCGACACGTGCCGCATCTACCAGGCCTCTACCTCCGAGCTCTACGGCAAGGTCGAGGAGGTGCCGCAGAACGAGAACACGCCCTTCCACCCCTACTCGCCCTACGCCGTTGCCAAGCTCTACGGCTTCTGGATCGTGAAGGAGTACCGCGAGGCCTACAACATGTACTGCTGCTCGGGCATCCTCTTCAACCACGAGAGCGAGCGCCGCGGCGAGACGTTTGTCACACGCAAGATCACGCTGGCCGCCGCACGCATCGCGCAGGGCCTGCAGGACTGTCTCTACCTGGGTAACATGGACTCGCTGCGCGACTGGGGCTATGCCAAGGACTATGTGGAGTGCATGTGGCTCATCCTGCAGCAGCAGAAGCCCGAGGACTTCGTCATTGCCACGGGGGTGCAGCACTCGGTACGCGAGTTCACGCAGCTGGCGTTCCGTCATGCGGGCATCGAGCTGCGGTTCGAGGGCAAGGGCATCGACGAGAAAGGCATCGTCGTTTCCGGTCCTGAGAAGCTGATTGGCAAGACCGTCGTGGCGGTTTCCGAGGACTTCTACCGCCCGACGGATGTGGTCAACCTCTGGGGCGACCCGACGAAGGCGAAGGCCAAGCTGGGCTGGAATCCCGCAAAGACCTCGTTCGAGGAGCTGGTCAAGCTGATGGTGGAGCACGACATCGCCAAGGTAGCCGCCGAGGGCGCCGCAGCAAAGGTGCGCACGAACCTCGCGGAATACCTCGAAAAAGGAATAGTGAAATAAAGGTCAAGAATTAGAGAATTAGAGAACCGATGAATGAGTGAGAGGAAAGCCGAACTTGTTCGAGCTATCCCAAGCGAAAAGGAGGAAGACGAAGTCAATTTTGGAATGAGTGAGAGGAAAGCCGAACTTGTTCGAGCTATCCCAAGCGAAAAGGAGGAAGACGAAGTCAATTTTGAATTGACAAGAATGTGAGAATGCTGTCCTACGGACAGTGGCTGCCGCAGGCAGATGTTCTCAAAATCTCAATCATTCAGAAAAAGATATTCTTAAATTCTCAAATTCTTGATAATAAAAAGAAATCTATATGGCCCTGATATATCCTGAAGAGAGCAAGAAACTACTTGGATTGGCAATACAGCTTCATAATGAGATGGGATGCGGATTCAAAGAGAAAGTGTATCAGGATGCTTTTGAGGTGCTTCTGAAGGAGAACAAGATTCCGTTTGAGAGAGAAAAGCGTATAGAACTGGTTTATCACGGAGTGAAACTTGAACACGATTTCTTCTACGATTTTCTCATAGATGACAAAATTGGTGTTGAACTGAAGGCAGTATCAGAGATAGTGGGCGAATTTGAGTCGCAAATTATCAACTACTTACACATCAGCAATCACAAGTTAGGACTGCTGCTAAACTATGGGACAACGAGCCTGGAATACAAGTGGTATCCTAACGAGTGGCACTATCGCGACAAGGCATCAATAGGCTAATTCTCTGATTCTCAATAATTCAAAAAAAAGAAATTCTTAAATTCTCAAATTCTTGATAAAAGAAAAAAAGGAGACATGCTAGATAAGAGTTCAAAGATATACGTGGCGGGCCATAACGGACTGGTGGGGTCTGCCATCTGGAATAACCTGAAGGCACGGGGCTATACGAACCTCGTGGGCCGCAGTCACAAGGAGCTCGACTTGACCGACCAGACGGCGGTGCGACGGTTCTTCGACGAGGAGCAGCCCGATGCCGTGGTGCTCGCTGCCGCCTTCGTCGGCGGCATCATGGCCAACTCGCTCTACCGCGCCGACTTCATCATGCAGAACATG
>CAZLPO010000006.1:0-35605 GCA_964561385.1 uncultured Prevotella sp. | reverse complement strand
GCCTGCCCCATTGTCAAAGCACAGTATACCGAGGAGAAGATTATACGCACCGACGCTATGACGGGCTGGGATCGGCAGGATAATTCCGACGGGAAAACCGTCGGACACATAGACTGGACGGCCACCAAGACCACCACAAAGTACCTGCCAAAGGGTACTGCATGGTACTACTTTTGGACCGGCAAGCGCTACAGCGGCGGACAGACGGTGACGCTTGAGACCACACTCGACTGCGTACCCATGTTCGTTCGTGCCGGCAGCATTCTGCCCCTCGGACCAGAGATGCAGTATGTCGGCGAGAAAGCCTGGGACAACCTCGAGCTGCGTATCTATCCTGGTGCTGACGGCAGTTTTACGCTTTACGAGGATGAGGGTGACGGCTACAACTATGAGAAGGGCATCTATAGCACCATCGCCATGCAGTGGAACGACCGCACACGCACTCTGACCATCGGCGAGCGCCAGGGCAGTTTCCCCGGTATGCTCAACCAGCGCCTATTCACCATTGTCCTACCTGATGGCAGCCAGCAGCAAGTGGACTACGACGGACAGAAGAAACAAATTAAACTATAAACATATGAAACCACTACTCATTGTAACCCTTGCCATGTCGGCAGTGACGGCAACGGCACAACTGCCGACACGCATCGAGACATTCCCCATCAGCAGTGTCCGATTGGGCGACAGCCAGTTCCTGAAGAATCAACAACTGGACATCCACTACCTGATGGGACTGGACGCCGACCGTCTGTTAGCGCCCTACCTAAAAGGGGCTGGACTGACACCCAAGGCTGAGAACTACACCAACTGGGAAAACACCGGACTCGACGGCCACATCGGAGGTCACTACCTGTCGGCACTGAGCTATATGTTTGCTGCTACAGGAAACAAGGAGGTTGAGGCCCGTCTCGACTATGTCCTCGGCGAATTGAAACGTTGTCAAGATGCCCGTAACGATGGTTATCTGGGCGGAGTGCCCAACCCCGACAAGATTTGGGGCGAAATAGCCAAGGGCGACATCCGCGCCAACTCCTTCGGACTGAACGACCGCTGGGTGCCGCTGTACAATATCCACAAGATCTATGCCGGACTGCGCGATGCTTACCTCATTGCCGGACGTGAGCAGGCGAAAGACATGCTGGTGAAACTAACTAAATGGATGGCCCAGTTGACCATGAACCTCAGTGATGACCAGATACAGCAGATGCTCATCTCGGAACAGGGTGGTCTGAACGAGACGTTCGCTGACGTGGCAGCCATCACTGGCGAAAAAAGCTACCTGGCGCTCGCCCACCAGTTCAGCGATCAGCGCATGTTGCAGCCGTTGCTGAAGGGTGAGGACAACCTGACGGGCAAGCATGCCAACACACAGATACCGAAGGTCATCGGTTACAAGCGTATAGCCGACCTCGAGGGACTGGAGGACTGGGATCGCGCTGCTAAATTCTTCTGGGACGTGGTCATCGGACAGCGCAGTGTCAGTATCGGCGGCAACTCCATGCGTGAACACTTCAACCCTACAAACGACTTCAGCGGACTGCTGGCCTCGGAGCAGGGACCTGAGAGTTGTAACACCTACAATATGCTGCGCCTAACCAAGATGCTCTACCAGACCTCGGCCGACAAGGGTTACATCGACTACTACGAGCGGGCATTGTATAACCACATCCTCTCGATACTGAATCCCGTACAGGGCGGTTTCGTTTACTTCACCCCCATGCGTTCAGGCCACTACCGCGTCTATTCACAGCCGCAGACCAGTATGTGGTGCTGCGTGGGAACAGGTCTGGAGAACCCCGCCCGCTATGGTGAGATGATTTATGCACACGAGGGCAGCGATCTGCTCGTAAACCTCTTCATCCCCTCCACGCTGAAATGGGATGACCTGATGGTCATACAAGAGAACCACTTCCCGCAGGAGCCATCGACGAACCTGACGTTGCAGATGAAAAAATCACAGAAGTTTGGCTTGAGAATCCGCCTACCATGGTGGTCGGAAGGACTGTCCATAAAGGTAAACGGCGAAGTTGTCAAACATGAGACAAAAGACGGCTATGCCGTAGTGACCCGCAAATGGCAGAACGGAGACAAGATTTTGGTAAGTCTGCCCATGCACCTAACGGCAATGACTACACCTGACGGCAAACCACAGTACTCGTTCCTGTATGGCCCTATTGTGCTGGCCGCCAAGACTGGTACCGACCGCCAGGATGGTATGTATGCCGATGACAGCCGCGGCGGACATATCGCCAACGGCCCAAAGATTCCCCAGACACAGATGCCCGCCATCATCGGTACCCCCGAGGACGTGTTGTCGCACTTGCGGCCCGTTGATGGCAAGCCCCTCACATTCCAGCTCACAGGAATTACCATTCCCTCGTTCGAGGGTATGATGCTTGTGCCGTTCTACCAGCTGTACGAGTGTCGCTACCAAATATACTTCCCGCTTTACTCACAGGCAGAGTGGACGACCAAGCAGGAAGAGATGGCTGCAAAGGAGAAAGCGCGCATGGAACTGGAAGCCCAGACCGTCGACAAGGTGTTCTGCGGTGAGCAGCAGTCAGAGAGTGACCACTTCTTCACCGCCCAGCAGAGTTGGAACGGCAGCGACGAAGGCATTCACTGGCGTCGCACCCGCGGACAGTTCAGTTACCAGATGAAGACAAACGGTGCCACGACACTGCGTCTGAAAGGCTTTGCCGAGCATGACGCCATCGTTGTCAGCATAGACGGCCAGACCCAGGGAACAGTAAGGCTTGACCTGACAGGAACCGCCACCCTGCCCTTGCCCCAGGGGCTGCCTACAACAGTCATTGTAGGCATTGCTGCTGAAACAGACAAGCAGACACCACGCATTAGCGAAGTAAGATTGTGCAAATAATGTCAGCCCATACATTGAAAGAAGGGCGGCACCCATACGGTGTCGCCCTTCTTTTTGGTCTGTTAGCTTTACTTCTTAAAAAGATGAGGAATGAACTCGTGGAGTCCACGACGCCAGGTCAGGAACTCGTGGGCGGTTCCGGCTGACTCGCTGGAATCGACCTTGATGCCCAGTTCGCGCAGCTGCTTAACAATGTCGGCACTCTTAATAAAGTCTTCCGAGCCCCAGTTCATGTACATGTAGTGAACCTTCTTGTTGAACTCGTCGGCATTGGCGAAGACACCGTCGTAGGCCGTCTTCACATCAAGACCGAAGATAGCACCACTGAACGTGCCTATCCAAGCAAACTTGTCGAGATTGGTCAGTGCCACGTCGAACGTCTGATGACCACCCCACGAGAGTCCGGCCATTGCACGGTTGTCGCGGTCGGTCTTCGTACGGAAGTTCTGGTCGATATAAGGTATGAGGTCGTTCAGCAGAACAGGATAGAACGAAGCGCCATACTCCGAGCGACCAGCCTGGTTGTTACCGCCAGCGAAAGGCTGCTTAATGTCACCGCTCTCCATGACCACCAGCATCGGCACAGCCTCGCCGCAGGCAATGGCATTGTCCATAATGTGCTGCATCTTGCCCTGAAGGGCCCAGCTGGTCTCCCCCTCACCCATGCCGTGCTGCAGATAAAGCACGGGGTAACGCTTCTTGGCGTTCTTGGCCAGTTCGTACTCTGCTGGTGTATATACTAATGCGTGACGCCACTCACCAAACTTCGAATTGGGACTGTGATAGTAAATGCTACGCACCTGACCGTGGGCGATGCCCTGCTGCGGACGGTAGTAGTCGCCCTCGGGACCCTCGGGAATCTCGATACCACCCGACTCGCGGTTGCAGCCGAAGAACGTCTCGGATGCAGGATCGACAAAGTTCACGCCATCGATGTTCATATAGTAATAGTGGAAGCCAACAGGTAGTGGGTCGGTAACGGCCATGAAGCCACCCTTACCATCGGGCTGCATCTCGTACTTCTTATTGCAGATATCAACGATGACCTTGCGAGCCTCCGGAGCCTGAATGCGGAAGTAGGCACGATGCTCCTTGTCAACCTTCGGGAACTCATTACCGGGAATCACGGTCTCAGCGATGACAGCATCGGCGGGCACCTCGATCTTCTTGGCCACAGGCATGTCCTTCGGACGCTTGGGTTCGAAACCGAGGTGGCGGGCTACAGCCTCACCATAGCGACAGCCAAGCTCACGATAGCCGGCAGCATCGAAGTGCAGGCGGTCTGGACCATTGGTACAGTCGTCGCTGGAGATGACTTGACAGGTATGGATGGTCTGCGGCAGCTCGTCAATCTGCTTCTTACAGCCGATGCAGACGCCCTTGCCACCTGCCTGAACAATGTTGCCCACGTAGAGGTTCACCTCCTCAGGCTTCAGCTGAAGGTCGCCACAGAGATTCTCATACACCTGCTTCACCATGCCAGCCCACTTCGGATCACCAGTATTGGTCTCACCCTGATGCATCAGAATGCCCTTGATAACACCATCCTTCTGTGCCTTTTTAGCCAATGTGACCAGGCGCTCGTAGGGGTTGTTGTCATAGGCTGCCAGCATGCCTTTCATCCAACCTGGAGCCTTCTTCTCA
The DNA here is from genome assembly GCA_964561385.1 of uncultured Prevotella sp. Taxonomy (GTDB): domain Bacteria; phylum Bacteroidota; class Bacteroidia; order Bacteroidales; family Bacteroidaceae; genus Prevotella. The sequence continues at coordinate 31,080 of CAZLPO010000006.1, read as the reverse complement.
GCGTACTCCTTGATGCTGTCGGGCAAAAAGCCCTTGATATCAATACCGCCAATGGCAACATGGATAACACCAACCTTGATATTCTCGGGCAACGAGGCCACGAGGGTACGTCCGAACCAATCGGCAGGGGTCAAACCGGTGTTGGGACGACATAGGGGCGCCGTGGCCTCACACCACTCGCCCATTTTACGGCCTTTTTCCGGGAAGTCCACGGCGGGCATCAGCAAGAAGCGGGGACCGGGACTGGCCACGTCAGCGGCTTCGGGACGTGCTACTCCCTCCATGTTTGACTGACCGAAGCAGAGGAAAATATAAAAGTTCTCATCAGCAGGCTTCACCTGCTCGGCTACTGCCTTCTTCTTGGTTGTCGCCCTCTTCTGGGCAGACATGCTGCAAGGCAGGGCCATCAGGAGACCTGCCAGCAGCATCATCAGATAATTGCGTTTCATTTGTGTATTGTTTAACAGTTGAAATAGTTACTTGAACTGCCAGTAGTCCAGACGGACATCGCCCTGCGTCTTTTCAAAACAGATATAGAGGTCGTGAACGCCAGAGGCTCCCTTCACCGCGGTTGTGAACGGACGGTACTTCTCGACCGAACCAGTTGACTTGATGACAGCCGTACCGACGACAGGACCTTCCTGACTGTCGAGGCGCAAGCTTACGGTAGCCGTACCCGTGGCGGCAGCTGTGATGGCAAATGACTTGGCACCCTTCTGACCGAAGTCAACACCACGCAAGCGGATATACTCACCGTCGTTGAGATCAAAGATATACATATTGCGCTTACCGGTAGACTCAGGCATATCCTTTACCACGCCGGTATTCTCAATACCCATCTTAGCCGACTTCAGACCGAAGCCCCAGTTCATGGTCTCCGCCTCTACACGACGGTAGGGATTGAGCCAATGCAACTGCTTCATAGGCTGCTGGTCGAGCCAGTAGGGAATCTCCTGAATCGTGCCATCGGCATTGTAGGTGATCTCCTGAGCCGAGACAGCACGGCGCTCGTGGTGCTCAAAAGTCTCGAGGTGCATCAGGTCATAGTCCTGACCAAAAACATAGGAATGACCCTTGAAGTCGCAGATACCAGGGTGATTGCCACGGTCTCGCTGAGTAGGACTCATGATGTAGTTCTTCCATTCCCAGGGACCTGTGGGCGAGTCGCTCATAGCATAGCCGAGGGCCTCGGGACAGCAGGTAGTGGCGTAGCTGAGATAGTACTTTCCATTACGTTTGTAGAGCCACGGTCCTTCTTGATAGTTCTTCACCGTCCATTTGGCCTTCTCGCTCCATGGTGCACGGAGATTGATCTTGGAACCTTCCTCCTTAACAGGGCGCATCACACCATCCGCGGGGTTTAACACATAGATATCGCCCTGAGTCGAAATCATGTCTTTATTTAGTTTGGTGTAATAGACATGGGGGTTGCCCCAGTACATATAAGCCTGTCCGTCATCATCAGTAAAGACAGTGGGATCGATATCGTCCCAGTGCTCCTTTTGCCAGACGAGCGGCTCACCGAGAGGATCTTTGAACGGGCCATAGGGCGAGTCGGCTACAAGCACGCCGATACCATGACCATGCAGCGGAGCATAGAGATAATACTTGCCGTCACGCTCGACGGTCTGAATAGCCCAGGCACCATTATCACGCGATCGCCATGAGAACTCCTTCAGAGAGGCCACAGCTCCGTGCTCCGTCCAGTTGACCATATCGGTAGTCGACCACAACAGCCAGTCGTACATAAAGAAACCGGCGGCATTTTTCTCGTTCAAATCGGGGATATCCTCAGGCGATGCATCGTGTGACGTATATAAGAATAAGGTGTCGCCGACGACCAGCGGAGACGGATCAGCCGTGTACTTAGTCTGGAAGAGCGGCATGTTCACCTGCTCCAATCCTCGCATCTCCCACCAGTCGAAGTTAAAGAGCTTCGGCCCCTTGCGACCTTTGAACACGAGGTAGAGGTCGGCAGCAGCGGGCAGGTCAAGACCAGAAATGGTACGTGTGGGAGCATTCAGGTCGGTAAGGGTGGAATAGTCCAAGTCAAGTGTCAACGTCTGCCACTTCTCCCAACCGCCAGTGCCCGGCACATTCAGCGTGCCAAGTAGTTTTCCTGAGAGGCTGTCGAGGCGTACCTCTATCTGACCGCCGCGTAGACCACTGGCCACACGGGCAATGAACGTACGGGGAACCTTCTTTCCAAAGGCTACGTTCTGCAGTTTAATATAGTCACCATTGTGAATGTCCGTGACATAGACCCCCACCTCATTGTTCTGTTCGGTCTTCACACCACGCGAAAAAGCCATCGTCTCAGCCTCTACCTTGCGGAAGGGATCGAAGGTGGCCACAGGAGCCACGCCCTCATCGGTGGGCAGGATGGTAGGGAAGCTACCATCAGCATTGTACTTAAACTCCTCGACGGCAACACTACGGCCGAAGCCGCCGCCATTGGGAAGTTTACCGGTATGGTAGAAGAAATAGGAGTGACCCTTGAAGTCGGCCACGCCGCAGTGGTTTGTGAATGACTTCGTATCGCAGAGTGGCATAATCTCGCCAGCATAGGTCCAAGGACCCGTGGGTGAGGGGGCTGTGCTATAGGAGATATGCTCGGGCACGCCGCCAGCGGCATAAAGCAGGTAGTAGCCGGGCTGGTCAGGAGCTCCGGACTTCCCTGACTTTCCGCCTATCTTGGGAGCTTTCATCAGCCACGGTCCCTCTACATACGAGTCCTTGTACTGCTTACCCTTCTCACGCTCCTTCATCATCGGACCGCCGAAGGCCTCTTCTGTCATTGGCAGCTTACCCAGTTCACCCTCATAGGAGATCATGTCACGGTTTAGCTTCAGATAGTACACCTGAGGATTGCCCCACATAAGCCAAGCCTGGCCATCATCATCGATCATCACCGTCGGGTCAATGTGATCCCACGAGCCATTCTCGAACAACGGTCGTCCTATCGCATCGCGGAAAGGGCCCGTAGGCGAATCGCTGACAGCCACGCCAATGGCCATGCCATTAGACAGACGGGAATGTGCACAGATGTACCAATAGAACTTGCCATCGCGCTCGATAGTCTGACTGGCCCAGGCACGGTCGTCAGCCCAGGAGAAGGACTCCAGGGCGAGGGGTGAACCATGGTCGGTCCAGTTAACCATGTCGGCAGAGGAGTAAACACGCCACTCCTGCATCCAGAAGAAGTCGGCACCATCCTCATCGTGACCGGTATAGACATACATACGGTCACCAACGACCAGTGGTGCCGGGTCAGAGGTACACCAAGTCTGCACAAAGGGATTCTGTGCTGTGGCAGACATCGTAGCCGCCAACAAGCCTAACAACAATAGTTTCTTTCTCATAACACTATATACTTTCATTACTTTTCACTGACTTCATAGACAAAGGTATCGACGTCTACATAGCCGCCGGCCTTCTTCGTAGCATAGTTGAAGATGGCAAACTTGGAGCCCATGAAGAAGCGGCGGTAATCGAACACCATGCGGTAGTTCTCGGTGCCAATGTTAGTCCATTGCTCACCATCAAGGCTATAATAGAAGTTGGCGGCGTCACCATGACCGGGCTGGAAGTCACCAGAAATTTTCAGGTAGAGAGTGGAGAGCTTAGAGGGGAAAGATACACGCTCGATAACCTTCTCTTCAACATCCGTCACAGCCTTCTCACGCTCGGTGAGGCTCACCTTCTGCTCACTCATCTCAAGGACAAGCTTCTTACCAAGTTTTTTAATCGTCAGCACGCCACTGTCGCCATTGAAGGCTGCCAGACCAGCACAATCGCCATCCTTCATCTTTGACAGGTCTATACGGATGTAACCACTGCAGGTTGGTCCCTCCATGCGTTGCGTCAGCGTGTTGGGAGCCAGATAGAGATTAGGCACCACTCGGCTGGTTTTCAGACGCAGGAAGCCGGGACGCTCCTTCAGACTCCACGCCTTGTCGATGGGGTTGTGGTTCCACTGCCAGTGCAATCCAAGCTTCTCGCCCGAGAAGTCATCGCTCTTTACGATAGATGCCGCAGGCATGCCGCTCTTGTATGGGCGCATGGTCTCGGGCACCTTACCATTCTCGTCGCCTAACTGCGGCCAGCCGTCAATCCATCGGACGGGCGATAGTGTCAACACACGGCCCACACCGCCACGGTCCTGGAACATGATGCCATACCAATCTCCCTCCTCGGTATCGACAATAGTACCCTGGGCCAGATATGAGAACCCGCCGAAGTCGCTCTCCAGAATGGTGTTCTTCTCCCACACGCCATTCAAGTCCTTGGTACGGTAGCACACCTCACGACGATGACGGCCAGGGGCAAAGACATGAGAGATAAGCAGGGCATAGTAGGTACCATTATGTTTGATGACACGCGTACCCTCAAGCAGACCGCGCTCATCTTCCTCGCGTTGGAAATAATGACGGAGCGAACCCTCTACCACACCTTTCAGGTCGGGTGTCAGTTGGCACATCTCACCTGTACCGAAAAACACGTAAGGTGTGCTATCATCATCGAAGAACAGCGTAGCGTCATGGAAATGGCGCAGACGTGAGTGAATGGTCCAAGGGCCCTCAGCCTTCGGAGCCGTAAAGATATAGGTGTCGCCCATGGCACCAGCCTCGTTGGGGGCCAGCAGTGCCCAGAACTTTCCTTCGTGGTACTTCAGCGAGGTGGCCCACTGCCCACGGCCATAGACCGTTCCCTCCTGCATATCGTACTTAGGCGAGTCGGTCAGCTTGTCGAAGATATAGCCGACGGTCTCCCAGTTTTGCAGATCCTTCGATGCCATGACAGGAGCGCCCGGCATCAGGTGCATGGTGGTAGAGACAAGATAGAATGTATCACCGACGCGGATCACATCCGGATCAGGTACATCAGCCCAGAGCATGGGATTCTTAATGGTTGCATGAAGGCTGCCAACCAGAAGCATAGCGGCAGCAAAGAACAGTAATACTCTTTTCATTTTCGGTTGTATTGGTTATATGGTGCAAAGGTAACAAAAGAATGCAAAATCTGCCCTACGTAGATGTATCTGATACGTTTCGATTTGTATCAATAATGGGAAAAGAAAAGCGGGCAAACATGCTCACGCATGCCTGCCCGCAAACTTTCATGAAATAGTTGATAGAATATTTTTACTTCTTAATGACCTTTTCCGTGCGGACGGTGCCGTCGCTCATGTACTTCTTCACGATGGCAACACCCTGGCGGGCCGAGTGGATGCGACGACCATTGAGATCATAGAGCTCAATAGCGCGAACCTTTGTCGGACGAGCCTCAGTCACGTCGATGGCAGCAGCATAGTCCTCGTATGCCTTGGCATAGTCGAAGCCATCGGCACTGCCCGTGAGCAGAATCTTAACCTCGTTGAAGAACACATGTGAGTTAGAACCAGCCTGAACGCCAAGGGTCAGGAAACCGTCAACGACCTCAACATCCTCAATCTCCACAGTGCCATTACCACCGATCTCGGGGAAGGACTGGCCAATACGAGGAGCCTCAACATAGATTGAATCATCCTCAGCATAGTCAGAGGTCTTAGCATAGAAGCAAGTTCCATCGAGGGCATCAGCAGCCTCGTCCTCACCCATACGCTCACCATAAGCAGCCTGGAGTTTGTAGAGACCTGCGGGCAGATCCTCAATCGTCTGGTAGACGGTGAAGCTACCACCCCAGTTAGAGAACATACAGTCAACAGGAACCTCTGCAGAACCATACTCATTCCAACCTGTGCTGAAGCCACGGCCACTAACGACGTTCCATCCAGGAACAGCGCCTTCCTGATAGCCATTACCATCACTCTGCTTGTAAATGTTCGGGTTCTTAACGAATACTGTCATGTTATAGCTCGGCGTGCTGCTCACGAGATCCACCTCATCGATAACCTCAGCGAACATCTCCTTGTAACCCTCCTCAGTGCTCAGGTTCTTGTAAACGATACCTGTGATGCGCTGCTTCAGAGCGTTAGCAATCGACTCGTCATCAGCGAGTGCGTTCTCAGCCTCAACAATCATAGGATCGTCCTCGGCAACGCCCAGCTCCTTCAGAACCTCAACACCCTGACGGATGCGGTCAACCAGCACGGCATAACCGGTACGGGTAGAACTCCAGTCACCAACCTTAGAAGCTCCTTCGGTGAACATCTGGTTAGCCAGGTTGATGTACTTGGTCAGATCGTCAACAGCAGCCTGCAGCTCATCGTCGTCCTTCAGCTCCTTCACGATCACCTCATCAACCTCGATGGTCTCACCGGTCGTCTCGTCGATAATCGTCTCGGTCTTCTTCTCAGAGTACTTGGCGACAGTTGCCTCCAGGTTCTTGTAGATATCGGTCTTAGCGAACTTCTTCTCGGCGTTGATGTCAAGAATCTCCTGACCCTGTGCGGGCAGCGGATCGTAAGTAGCGATGAGATCGTGGTGCTTGGTCATGGTTGCAGCGGCCTCATCAAGAGCCTTAGCAGCAGCCTCGTACTTAGAAGGAGCGGTGTAGTCAGCGCTCTCAGCCTCATACTTCTTGATGGTAGCATCCAAAGCATCGTATGCAGGACCACTGTAACGTGCATCAGAGTTAGCCTCGAGGACAGCCTTGGCATTGTCAAGAGCAGCCTTCAGCAGGTTGATGTACTCAATACCAGGAACATTGGGGATGTACTTCACCATCGGGTTAGCCAGCAGCACCTCGCTGTAAGCCTGGTTACCATCCTGATCGGCAGCAATCCACTTCAGGAAGAACTTACCGCTCTCCTCAGGTACAAAGCGAACAGACGTCTTGGTTGTACCAGCAACTTTGTAGTTCTGGTCACCATTGACATCGCACTGGTTCTCAATCAGCTTCTCGACGAGAATTTCCTCACTCTCATTCAAGATCTGGAAGTTGGTGTACTTACCATTTGACTTCCACATAGCGGTGTTGAAGCTGATGGTATAGGACTTGCCAGCCTCGAGGTTCAGCTCGTAGCCGTCAACCACACCGTACTCAACGAAGCCCTCACGATAGTAGAGACCCTTCTTGAAGTCGGTACCATTGCTGAAGTCGAACAAACGAGCACCAGAACTGTAGCTATTGCCAGCCGTACGCTCCTCACCGTTGAAGTTCACGAGGTAACCCTCGGGAATACCGCCATTACTACAGTTGTCAAATGCAGCGGTCTCAACAATGACCTTCTCAACATCAGTAGGATCAGCATCCTTCTTACCAATATAATAGGTATACACTTCCTCACCGAAGATGCTCTTATCCATCATCTCCTCAGGATAGATCTTCGTCATCGTGAGTGTGTACTCGCCAGTAGCCAGGTCACCAGTACCGGTACGGGTCAGAGTAATCTCCTGTGCGAAACCATCAGCAGGCGTCACCTTCAGCGACTCCTTGTTCAGAGTAGCAACGAGAGCCTTACAGTCAATCTTGTTATCGAACTTGAACTTGAACTCCTTGATGCTGTTGGGCAGGTTGAACGAACCGTTCTCGGGCTCTGCAGCAATCACAGTAGGAGTAGCCATAGTGTAAGGATATGCATCATCGGTATAGATGTCAGCGTTGTGAACAGCAGTACCCTCATAATCCTCAATAACCTTACCGGCATCGGGACCTGACGTGTACTTCAGCTGATAAGCAGCGGCAGTAGGATTCTTGAACGAAACGACAACCTCAGCGGTTTCGTCAATCTGATCCTCAACGAAGATGTAGAAGCGGCCGTCCTCATAACCCTCAACAGAGATGATGTTGACTTCCTTACCACCAACCTTCACGGTAATAGTACCCTCGGGGAAGATGATGCGCTTCTTGCCAGTAGCCTTCACAAGGTCGGTAATGTTGGTCTCATAACCGAAGTCGAGCTGAATCAGGTCCATCTCGAACTGAGCGGTGGTACCGATCTTATAAATCTCGAAGGTGAAGTTATCGAAGTAGAACGTGTTCGACTCCTCCTTATCCTGGTTCAGGTCAAAAGCCATGCTACCGAAACCACCATTCTGAGCGAAGTCAGCGCTGAGTGTACCACTGTAGGTATAAGTATCCCAGTCAGAAGTGACCTGGATGTCGGGGGTGATACCACCACCATGCCAGTCACGGGGCGTACCCTGAGCACTGGTCGTAATCGTAGCGGCACGGTCGGCACGAGCGTCGAACTGAATCTTCCACTTGGTTCCCTCGGGCAGCTTCTCAGGTACGCAGACGAAGAACTGAGTAGACCAAGTCTCAGGAGCGTTGTCCATAGACTCGAACTTCAGACCACGGCTACCGTCAACACCGGCACCCGGTGTAATGACGACATCCTCATAGTAGTCGGCATCCTTCGTAGCATTGAAAGCGATAGCAAAACTACTTGTTTCGTTACCCTCCAAGTCACCATTGGTAAGGACATTGGTCCAACCAACAGTCGGGGTCTCCTTCTCCTTCAGCTGATAGAACGACCAGTAGATGGGAGTCTCGTACTTGGCGGCATCGTTGCTGTTCATATAGAAACCAGTACCTACATTCTTTAAGGCGAAGCCCTTACCGGCCTCATACTCCAGATTCCACAGAGCACCATTCTCAAGGTCCTGACCATAAGTATAAGCACCATCTCCACCATTGATACCAAGGATGAAGCAGCAACCACCAGAGGCGGGCTGTGAGTTCAGATAACCGGGATTGCCCCAGATATTATACTCATCACCGCTGGGAGTGATGGCACGGAACAGATAACCGCCGTCAACCTCCTCAATACGCCAACCCACAGTTGTGGTGCTGGCCAGAGCAGTTGCTACGGGGTCAAAGCCCAGGTTCTGAGCTCCAGAGCCATAGATGGCCTTACCGTCAATCTTGCTGACGATGACAAACGTCTCGTCCTCAAGGTCCGCGATGGTCGTCAGCTCCTGACCCAACACAAAATCACCTGCATTCGCAACGCCTGCCACACAGAGCAGAACGAACGAAAGCAACCATTTCGTAAATACTTTCATTTGCATAATGTTTTAAGTTAATACTGAATACATATATAAATAATTCTATCTCAAAGCGATCATAAAAACGATTGCAAAGGTAAAGCCCTTCGGCGAGAAGGGCTTTATTGTTTGTTTCATAAGGTTTCAGATTTGTAAAATCGTCTCATTTGGTTTGGATTTTATCTTTCCGCCGCTTTCTCAGCGTATTCGGAAGGCGCCATACCAAAGTGCTTACGGAAGATGGTAGAGAAATGGGCCAAGTTGGAAAATCCCACGGTATAAGCCACCTGCGTGACATTGATTTTCTGTTCACGCAACAATCGGGCAGCCTGCTCAAGACGGATGTTACGCAGGAACTCACTGGTAGAGATGCCCGTCATCTCCTTCATCTTACGATGGAGCTGTGCACGGCTGATACCTACCTCCTGCGTTAGCATATCGACATTGAAGTCACTGTCGGAGAGGTTCTTGTTGATAGCCTTCATAATGCGCTCCATCAGCAGCTCGTCATTGCCCTTCACCTGCGGTTGCTCCACACGCTCGGCCTGCTGCTGGGCACCCGAATACTTGCCTTTCAAGCGCTGGCGACCATGTATCAGGTTCTCAATGTTCAGATGCAACTCCTCCATATCGAAAGGCTTCGCCAAGAATGCATCAGCCCCACGCTCAAGACCCTCCAGACGGTTACCCACATCGGCCTTGGAGGTCAGCATGATGACGGGAATATCACTGATATTGATATTGGTCTTAATCATACGCAGCATGGTAAAACCATCCATCTCGGGCATCATCACATCAGAAAGTACTAGATCATATTCGTTTGTTAGTAGCTCCTTAAGGCCATCGCGACCATTGGAACACATAGCGAACTTGTAATAACGGCCAAGTTCCGTTGAGATATACTTGCCTATCTCCTCATCGTCATCGACAATGAGCACTCGACTCTTACCTGCGCCTTGGGCGGCAGGAGCGGCAGCAGCCTCATTGACCTCCAAATCCTCCTCAATTTCCTCTGGTTTCAGGTGTTCATTGCCCAATGGCAGGGAAACAACAAACGAGGCTCCACGCTGACCATCCGTACGGTTATGTGCCACAATACCACCATGATGCAGGTCAACGATCATCTTACAGAGGTTCAAACCGATACCTGTTCCATTCACATGCAGACGTCGCGAGTTACTGCCCTGATAGAAGCGTTCAAAAATATGTTTCAAGTTGTCATTATCAAGTCCCATACCCGTATCCAGGACTTCAAGCATAGCATTTTGGTCGTCCTTATACACGCGCATCTCAATGGTTCCACCTTCTACGCTATACTTAAACGCATTTGACAGCAAATTGGTGATGACCTTGTCGAACTGGCCGCGGTCCAACCAGACATCCAGGCTTTCCAAACTACCACTATTGAACACATACTGGATATGATGTTCCTGAGCATTGTACTCATACATCTTATAGATACTGCGCGCGAATGCGACAAAATCCGTCTTCTGACAGTGCAGGCTCATCAGCTGCTTGTCAATCTTACGCACGTCAAGAATCTGGTTCACCAGATTCAGGATACGCTGAGCATTACGTTCTATCGTATCGACATCACGATGGGCATCAGTCTGAGCTGTATCAAGACGACGCTTCAAGTTCTGCAGCGGAGACATGATAAGCGTCAGCGGCGAGCGGATATCGTGCGTAGCATTAATCAGGAACTTCATCTTCTCCTCGTCCATACGGCGGTGGGCACGACGGCGGTAGCTCCAGGCAGCGAAGCCCATGAGCGATAGAGCCGCTAATATATATATAAGGTACGCGAGACCCGAGCTGTACCAAGGTGCCTTAACCGTCACCGTGATGGTCTTTTCTGGCGTGAAGTCATTGCCTTGCAAGGCACGCACCGTAATCTTATAGGTTCCTGGCTGCAAATGTCCAAGGGTAATCTCGTTCTTACCCTCGGGATTGCGAATCCAGGTACCATCATTCACTTTATACTCATAGGTCACATTGGTCGGGTTCTCAAAGTTCAGTTGCGAGAAGGCCAGGGTGATGGTATGGTCAAGATAGCTCAGCGTAAACGATTCGCTCTCAGAGACAGCACAATCGGTAACTTGAACATCGTTAAGGACTGAGCAGGCCGTGACAGCCTGATTGCCGACATAGAAGGCCGTTAACTGCAATGGGTCAAGCGACGGATGACTCTCCTTGACGCGTGCCGGCTGAAAGACCACCAGTCCATCATTATGGCCGAAGAACACCACATCATTGTCTGTATGCATTCCTACGCCATAGAGGTATTCCTTCTGTATCAGGCCATTTCCATTGACGTGTCCGATGAAGGTATGGCTGCTTTGCGAGTACTGCCAGATACCCATGGACGTGGAACACCAGATATCACCATCATTAGACTGAACGATGTAACTGACGGCCTTGTTGCGTAATTGTTCGCTACCGGGGAACACTTCGGCCTTTTTCGCTTTACGGTCATACAGATAGAGACCTTCTTCCGTACCGATGGCAATACAACCATTAAGCTGCCGTCCGTCAGGCAATTGTCCGGCATGCAGTTCACACACTTCGAAACAGACAACGCCATCGAGCAACGAATTCCAGCCCTGAGACTTAAAACTGTCATTGCGGTAATCATAGCAGCACACCCCTGAGGCCGTACCCATCCAGATGTTTCCCTGATGATCGGACGACAGACTCATAATCCAGTTGTTACACAGGCGTCCTCGCTTCTCGTCCATCTTCTCATAGAAGTTATGATTGACCAGTTCGCCCGACTCGGGGTTATATACACAGAATCCGTATGCGAAAGTCGAGATATAGAGGTTACCTCTGTCATCACACGTCATGTCATAGAACTTGTCGCACTCAAACGACGCCTTCAGCTGAGACTTACCTGTCAGGGGCTCGTATGCATAAAGACCATCGTTAGTGCCCACCCAGTAGTTATGGCGGTTATCCCGATAGATGAACTCAACCGCATCGGGCGCAGAGGGATGAGCAATCACATGACCATCGTTGTTAAAGCCATAGACGCCGACACCCCGGACCGTGCACCACACGACATCACCATCGCCCTCACACACAGACGAAAGAGGTGAACCGAGTCGGATACCCTGAGCCTCAAATGACCAATTCTTGAATTGTACCGGACGCGACGGAACCATCAACAAACCCTTCTGCTGGCAACCAAGCCAAAGGTTGCCATGCCGGTCGAAGATAGCAGAGCCGACCATCGCAGTATTTGCATTCAGTCCAAAGGCATCGACGTTCACACGTTCCAAACGACGCGGGCGGTCAGCAGAAATTCGATAGAGTCCCTGTCCGCGGGTACCGACATAGATGGCGCCTTCGTTGTTGGCCGCAAAAGTCGTAAAAACGATATCCTTGCCCTTGACTGCAGACATATCGATATCAGCCGGTTTCATTATGCCGTTACGGAAGGACATAAAGCCATGGAGACAGAGTATCAGCAACTCACCGTCGAGCTCAATAAAGTCTTGTGGAATTCCTACCGTCGAGCGGAACTGTTGCACATCCTGTCCGTTACGCATGGCAATATGATCATCAAAGCCACTCTTCCATAGGCGCCCCCGTGAATCCTCGAAGAAATTGGTAAAATACTGATCTGTCTTCTGCATGGAAAAAGGATGAAGCTTCTGGTCATCACCCAACGAGAAAGCACCATAGCCATCTGTTCCTACCAGTATGGTGCCGTCATGGCGCTGAAGGATGGTACTGACACGAGGGGTCAACTGATTCGGGAAAGAATAATGTACAAACGACTCACATGCTGCATCGAAACGGTCAAGTCCGCGGTTGGTTCCCACCCAGAAACGCCCCTCACGATCACAGAACAATTTTACAATCACGTTTGCCTGCAACGACGTCTTGTCGTTTTCATCGTGAAGGAAAGTCTGGAAGTGATAGCCGTCAAAGCGATTGAGGCCATAATCAGTTGCTACCCACATTGAACCCTGACGGTCTTGCGCCACGTCAGAAATCAAGCTACTGGAAAAACGATCAGACGGAATGAAATGAGCCGTCTGTGCAAACAAAATGACACAAAATAACAAATATGCAGTAAGTAGTAGTAGTCGTCTCATTATGGTAAAATATTAAAACATCGGCAAAGATACCAAATATTTGCTTATCTACCATCATTTTTTGATATTTTTTTCGCTTTTTACAGTTTTAACCGACCTATAGACTTACAAAATGGACATAAAAAACAATGCGGCTGTCGATATATCTCATACAGACAGCCGCATTCATTAGTTTTACCATAACTAATATACAACAAAAATTTGACTACTAACTACTAACTAAATAACTAATTACTAATAACTACTCTAAACTTTCATTTCTGCCGCAAAGTTATGCTTTTTCTATGAAAGTGGTTTTTTCACACGTTTCGTTTATTTCTGTTTTTTTATCTAATCTATCGAAAAAACCTCACGATGCAACCTTCTGACAATCTGCAGATACAAATGTCATATAAAACAGCAGCGCTGACCTCAATTTGAGAGGCCAGCGCAAGCATTGATCAAGTGATTATCTTTTTCATCGGAGAGGCAAGAACCAGTTACTGGTATCCATCAGCAACGTGCGCAGAGCCTCATCGGTCTCACCGAGACGACGTGCAATCGGGGTTGCCAGATAAGAGGCATCACCACGGCGCAGTGCTACACGCATCAGGTCATAGAAACGATAGCCCTCGAAAGCGCCCTCAAGTCCCATCTCAGTGACAATCATGTCCTCAACCAGAGGAATCTGGTAGTTGATGGTATCCTGACGCGAAGCCAGCTGATGGTCGGGCTGAGGCAGCACGTAGAAGGCGTTGCACTCGCTGTCGCCGGAGCCGCGTGAGTGTATGCCCACGGTAGTCTCGTGGGTGAAGAGCGTCTCGTCGAATGTGGTGAGCTCTTTAGCCTGCTCGCGCTCCAGACTGTCGACATAGGCCTGCATGTTCTCGGCACACATACCATACTTCAGCAAGCACATGGCCGACTGCGGCAGACGGGCACGGTTGAGGGCCTCGGCATAGCGCAGATAAACCATCGTGGTGCGGTAGGTGGGCACGCAGTCGGGCCAGTGTTTCGTGATGGACTGCATCAGCGACGAATACTCGGAATAGGGATCCTGCTGACCGAGCGAATAGAGCGAGTAGTTGGAGTAGAGCCGGAGGTCGCCCACAAACAAGTCGTCGCTCATCCCGGTGCGGGGCACATAGATGGTGTCGGTCGTGGTCTCGGTCGTGTACTCCTTGCAGTAGATCTGGTCGGCAGAGATGCGACGCATGGCAGCCGACGGGGTGAGCTGGAAGAAGTAGTTGTTCTGGCTGGTGGAGCTGAAGATGTTGGGCAGGTCGCTCACGGTGCCGTCGAACACGCGCTCCTCCATGGGAATGAAGCTGCGCACCTCGCCCATGGAGCCACCGCGAGAGCGCACACTATAGCCGTCGAAGGGCCGCTGGAACACGGTGGCACTGGGCCAGCTTATGCGGGAGGCGTAGTTCATCATCACGGGATGCTCCTTGTCGTTGAGGTAGCTGTTGTACCAGCGCGCAGCCTCCTCGTAACGCCCGGCCCACAGACAGAGGTCGCCCAAGAGCGCCCGCATGGGGATGAAGAAGAGCTGGGAGTCGTAGCCGTTTACAGCACCGAAGTTGGGCTGCTCGGTGAAGGCATAGGGCGTGAGATCGGCAATGAAGAAGTTGCAGATGTCCTGAATGCCCTGTGGAGCAGCGGTAGCAGCGGCAGCGGCCTCAAGCTCGGTCATGAGCGGCTCGGTGACCAGAGGCACACGCCCGTAGTTCTTCACCAGTTCAAGATAGGTCCATGCGCGATAGGCCTTCACCGCAGCATACTCATACTCGAAGAGCTTGCGTCCGCGACGCTGCAGGGCGGTGTCGACGTGGGCCAGATAGTAATTACAGTTGTTGATCACGGCGTAGAAGTCGCTCACACGGTTGTACTTGTTGGGCTGCTTCAGGTCGAAGGCGGCCAGGCGCTTCAGGTCGGAAGATGCCTCAGCGGTGGGTGTGACCAGGTCGCCGCGGGCCTCGCCCAGAAGCACCAGACGGTCGGCAATGAGCTGCATACGGTTGACGATGCCCATCACGCTATAGACCGAGTCTGTAGGATGGTTCAGGGTGTTATCCTTCTCAAACTCCACCAGCTCTGACTTGGTCTCAAGCATATCACTACATGCTCCCATTCCAATAACCAATAAACAACAACCAATAACCGTTATTGCATTGGTCATCTTCTTTATAATTGATAGCTTTTTCATTCTTTTCAATATTTATCGTTTAACGTTTATTGCTTATTGTTTTACAGGTTAATGTTCACACCGAGTGAGAACGAACGGCCTGCCGAAAGGAGACCGCGGTCAATACCCTGTGTCAATATACCACCTGTCATAGCACAATCAGGATTGCTTCCCAGGTATCTGGTCACCGTAAAGAGATTAGAGGCGTTGCCCCAAATGGTGATACCCTGCAGGTACGTGCTTTGGATGGGCACATGGTAGCTCAAGGTCACGCTACTCAGGCGCAGATAGCTTCCGTCCTCTATCCAGCGATTGCTGAAACGGGAATTACCCATGGGGTCCGTATAGGCTACACGAGGGATGTCGGTAACCTGACCCTCCGTGTTCCAGCGGTTGTTCATTGCCGTTGTCTGGTTCAGGAACAAGCTGCCACCCTCCAGCAGTGAACGCTGGTAGTTATAGATATCATTACCCAGCGAGTAGTTCATCACGGCATGTAGCGTGAACTGCTTATAGCTTAGCGTGGTGTAGATATTACCATACACATCGGGGTTGGGGTCGCCAATCACGACACGGTCGGCCTCGTCAATCAGGCCGTTGCCATCCAAATCCTGGAAGCGGACATCACCAGCCTCGAAATAGGCACGGTCGCCATTCTGCTTCAGCACATAGTGACCGTCTGCCTGGGCTTCAGCCGTCGTAGCATAGACGCCATCGGTACGCCAGCCATAGAAAAGGCCAACTGGACTACCCACCTGAGTGAGGACTGTTGCGTTGTAGATATCGGTTTCGATAGGACGGTTATTATCCGGCAGTGCGGTCACCTTATTTTTATAATGTCCGGCTGACAGGCCCATTTCCCATGTAAAGTTCTTTGTAGCCAGCAGTTTGGCACCGGCACTGATGTCGAAACCGGCATTCTCCAGCTTACCGTCGTTACTCCAGTTCTCCTTCAAACCACTGGTCCATGCCAGTTGGCGCAGGGATAGGAGGTTAGACGTCCAGCCCTTGAACACATTAAACCGTACGTTCAGGCGGTTACCGATGAAGTTGCCTTCGATACCGGCCGTCAGTCGGTTCGTCGTCTCCCACTTCAGGTCCGTATTGCCAATATTACCAATCACCTTGCCCGTAGCACCCTCACTTAGCATGCGCTTGGCAATGAAGTAAGAGCGCGAAGCCGTGTAGTCGATATCATCGTTACCCGTGATGTCAAAGCCGACATTAAGGCGTAGGTAGTCGATGCCCTTCACACCAGCCAGCCACTTTTCGTTGGTCAGCACCCAGGCGCCTTCGACACTGGGGAAGAGTCCCCAGACCACGCCACCGAGCTTCAGGCCCGAAACATCATCGCCAAAGCGGGAAGACGCCTGTGCCGACATGCCAGCATTGACATAGAAGCGCTGGGCATAGTTATAGTCGGCCAGTGCATACCAAGCAATCTCGCGTGTCTTGTCATCAGCGCCCCAGGTACTCTTGAAGCGCAACGATGTCGACATGTTCGGCGTTTTGTCGTTACCGGAGTTGTATCCGCGCTGTGAGGTCTGCTTATAGTCATTGCTCAGATAGCGGACGCCCGCTTTCACGGCAATACCATGGGCGTCATACTGATTCGTCCATGACAGTCGCGTGTCACTCTGGATGGCCGTCTGGCTGTAAGCCTGACTCTGGGCTATGTTCTGCAAGGTCGTTCCCTCGTCAAGACCATCGACGACGAACGTCGGCACACCCTGGATGGACAAGTAGTAATTCTCATTGGTGTTCACCAGTCCCAGCGTAAAGTGCTCGCTCAGGCTAAGATGGCGGTTAAACTGGTATTTCGGTGTGATGGCAAACATAACAAGACGGTTTCCGAAAGAGTTTCGGTTCTTGCCTTCACCATGTTCGATGATACTCACAGGATTGGCCAGTCGTCCGCGTCCCTGGAACTTACCCTCAAGATAGTCATCGGCCTCAGCCAGATAGTGACTGATGTTACCATGCTTGTCAAAAGCATAGGGTGACAAGAACGGCGCCTTGGCCAGGGCGATGAAGCCCGGAGACGTGATGACCGTCCCAAGCGGATCCATGGGAGCACCGTCATCACGCAGGCCACGGTCCACATCACTATAGGATGCATCGAAGCGTACGTCGAGCTTACGCGTGATGATGATATCGGAGTTCAGTCGCATGTTGAAACGCGAATAGTCATTCTTCTTCAGCGTACTGTTACCCAGAGAATAGCCGACAGACAGATTGTAGGAGGCGGCATCATCACCACCCTGTACGTTAATGCCGTAGTTCTGCGAGAAAGCATTCTCATACACTTCATCCGTCCAGTCCGTCTGGTTGTGATACTGGTTATAGTAGAAGTACGTTGGCTCACTGTTCAGGTATTTCATCTTACCCATCATGCTGGGGTTCATCTTACCAGCCAGAAGTTCGGTCGTGTAGAGACGGTACTCATCTGCATCCATCATCTCTGGCAGACGCGGCACCAACTCATAGCGTCCGTTGACAGTCACGTCAATCTTCGTGGCCATGGACTTGTTACGCTTGGTCTTGATGAGCAGCACGCCATTGGCACCCTTGGCACCATAGAGTGCGGTACCGTTCTTCATCACCTGCACACTCTCAATGTCGTTGACGTTCAGGTTGGCCAGCAGGTTGTTGAAGTAGCCGTCGTGAAGCATCTCGCGACTGAACTGCATATCCATGATGACATCGTCAATCACCACCAACGGCTGTGCGTTGGCATTGAGCGAGTTAATGCCCTCAATCAGCATGGTATTGCCCATGCCCGGGATTCCACCACGGCTGACGCTGCGCATGTCGGCACCCAGCTGCTGAGCCACGAGCGGGTCGATACTCAGGTCCGAGCTGTTCTCGAAATGAGTGGCCGCACTACTCAGCAGGGCATCTGTCGTACGACTGTAGGTCTCCAAGAAGGCATTGCTATACAACGCTGCATTGGCCTTGCCGCCGGCGATGGCACTCTGCTGCACGTTATAGCCATCGACACGCATCATCACCGAACGGACATATTCAGGCACATTCAGCTCATACTGTCCCTGCTCATCGGTCATCGTTGTCTGTTTCAGGTTACCATAGGCCGACACGATGACACCTGCCAGCGGTTCTCCCGTAGCGGCATCGGTGACCCTTCCCGTCACAGTTTTTGTATTCTCCTGCGCTGCCAGCACGCCTGTTGCCAGCAACATCACAAATGATATGATATACTTCTTCATTGCTTTTCTGATTTAGAGGTACGGGGACGAAGATAGATGCAATCCAGATACATCTCGCGGGCGTACTTCGACGTCTCACGGGCCAGGATGGAGCATTGCAGCTTCACACTAACCTTGATGTCGTTCTGGTCGTAGTTGCAGACCGGGAAGTGGAAGGCCTCTGCCAACACGATGGTGTCAACCTTCTCAGGATCACTCTGGAACTGCTGATTGTCGCAGTTATACGATTGTATGTTGCCATTCTCATCCGCATAGTTAATGATAGCCTTGAACTTACAGGGACGCAGGTCAGGGTCATACTGGTTCGACACGGACTTCGGCAACAGGATGGCACAGACATCATAGTCGCCGGCCAGCGTATTGTTGATACGGAACGTAATCTCCCAGTTCGACGTGGCCTTGGAAGGCAGAATCTGGAGGTAAGCACTCTCCGAGATGCTATCTCCTAACTCTCTGCGGCCATTGTAGACGTAAACAGTGTCGCTTACCTCCCTGCGCACATTGTAGGAGCAATCCTTTTCGTTGGTGATAAGCCATGTGCTCTCACCCTCGCTCCAGATTTCCTTGAAATAAGTCTGGAATGGGTCAAACGGCCATTCCTTGGTCTTGTACAGGATACCGTTGCTGCAGTCCAGCTGTTCGGCTCCATACAGGATGCCACCTGGTTCGAAAGGCTTTTGGAATACATGACAGATGGGCTTGCCAATGACGTATGACTTACGCCAGTTCAGATAGGGCACCGACACCAGCGAGTCGGTGGTCGAGCGCTGGTCGGTCATATTGAAGATACCGTCTTCCAACAGGGAGCGACAAGTCCAGTACTGCTGAATGGAGTCGCGCTTCAGCACGCTCTTGTCATAGACAAAGAACTTCTCTGCATCTGCCCATGCCTTCTGCCATCCCTCGTTCGACGGGACAGCGACCCAGTAGGTAGAGTCCTCAGCGTTGATCAGACCGATACGCTGAAGCATACGGTTGCGCTCAATCACCACCGAGTCGACATAGACCGGCACGCCCTCGACGATACCGCTTGACACGGAGGCATCAGCATCGAAGTAGTCCTCATCATACTGACGCAGGATGCTTCCGATGGCATCCAGTGAGGGGTCATCGCACAGGCTCTCGTAGAGATTAAACGAATAGGGCAAGGGACGCTCGGTGACATGCATGACACCGTTCTTGGCATGAAGGTTTGCTGCCACGACGGGAACGCCCTCAATAGTGTTTCCCGACAACGTGACATGCTTTGAGTTCAGCAACAGCATGGAGTTTTCATCCTCCATCAGCGAGGTGGCCGAACGCGACAGGTGGTTCAGGACGAAGAACTTCTCGACCACCGAGTCACCCTGGTTCGTCTGTACCAGACGCAACAACGAATCAAGGTTGAAAGTGCCGTTCTGTGGGGCAACAACCGTAAAGGCTTGGCCGCCATCCAGCAGGTCAGCATAGCTGACGGAGGTCTTCTTGTGCATACGGAAGACCTTTGTCTGTTCCAGCACCTGACAGAAATCGCTCAGTTGCGGGTTCCCTTTCAGCTGCTGCCACAGGGATATGTTGGAGCCCGTTTTTGCTCCCTCATAATGGTCATCCCATTCAGAGCATGACGTCAACGCCATGCCGATGAAAAGTGAAAAATGAAGCAAGAATAAGCTCATCGCCCATTGTTTCACTTTGATGGATTTATATGTGTTCATAATGATTGTCTCTTTATTCATTATTATTATTCGTTAGGGTGTCGCTCGTGTTAGTGTGTATCCTCACCTTCAGGGCTACCATAGACACTCTTCGGACAGAGCTCAATATAGTCGAACGACCAGTAGCGGTTAGAGTCGTCAAGCACCTGACGGAAACGCAGGTAATAGGTCTCGTCAGACTTCAGGTACTTGGTGGCCAGGACACGGCGCAGGTTCCAGTTGTTGCCACGCAGGGGATGATCGGCACCACCTGAGCGATAGCTGTCCATACCCTTCATATAACCACGGTTGTGCATAGCCTTGTCGTTAGCGGTGTTCTCTTCTTCATCATCCGTGTCTTCCTCCCAGCCGATGGTCGGATCAGGACCATAGACACGCAGATCGACTGGAATACCGCAAGGCTCGTTGTTCAGATAGACCTGAACAACACCGCGCTCATCGCCGACGGTGTAGCCCAGACGCACCTCATAGGTGCCTGACGGTACCGGCGGCAGTTTGAACGACACGTCGAAGATACCACTGATACAGACGGCATTGGCCTGATAGGAGTTCCAGTAGTCCACATCGCTGTGCACACCGACATACGTCTCGTCACTCACCTTCCAGTCGGTAATGAAGTCGTTCTTGAATCCAGTCAGGATGTCCTCGCCGTAACGGCCACGGCCGTTGCAGTTCATGAAGTCAGGACTCAGCACGGTAGCATCGATACGGATGCGGCAGTTCAGTACCACGTCGCGCACCTCTGGTGTATAGGCCAGGATGTCATCCAGATAGTGGTACACGCCGTTGATAGCGTTCTGGTCTGTAGAACCCGATTCCGAGGGCGACAGCACCTTCACACCACGCACGGTGTAGCGCTTCTGCAGACCCTTGCGGTTAATGAACAAACCTTCTGGAGGACCAGCGAAACGCATGATTGTTCCAGGACACATGGTCTCGTAGAATTCCTCAGGATCGGTGACGGAGGTCAGCCAGCAGTTCTCGCGGATGTTTCCAGATACCACCCATGAGTTGTACTGTCCGATGCGGGGCAGCAGGTGGTAGCTGACGAAACGGTTCAGCGGATTGTGGCGGTGCTTGGGATTATCGTCGTACAGGCCGGCATCTTCTGGATAGGTCTGGTCGTAAACCTGCTTGGCATAGGCCTTCAGGTCGTCGATGGTATAGATGCCGTGGCGGTGGAAGACCGAGTCGGGCTCCACAAACGCCGTGTACTTGAAGAATCGTTTCTCCGGCCAGAACGAGCGGGTATAGAGGGCGCTACCTGACGTACAGCGTACCATGACGCCCGTGTGTACAGAGTCGTCGCTGCACGAATAGTTCAAGTCAATATACTTGGTCAGCGAGTCGGCCATACCCGTCATCTTCAGGGCCTGAGTGAAGAGGGTCAGCATGGAGTCCTCCTCAATCTTGTCAGGCAGCAGCAGGCTGCTCGACGAGATGACGTTGTCGAGGACATGCACCACACCGTTCGTGACAGAGTCGTCATGCTCGACCATGCGCGAGTTCTTATTTATCTTATAGATCAGTTTGTTGCCGTTGGCCACGTCCGAGTCGGTGGAGAGCACGATGTATCCGTCGTCCATGTTCAGTTCAGGCAGTGCGCCTTCGGCCAGGTCGGTCGTGAAGAACGAACCTTTCTTGATGATGTGAGTACGGGCCAGCGTGTCGCAGGTAGCCTCCGGAATCTGGTCGATGCTGGAGTAGCCCATTCTCTGCAGATAGCGGTTGATACCCTCGTTGGTCGGTGCGAAGAGCGTATATTTCAACAGTCCCGCACTACTGTACGAGCCGTAGGTTGAGAGCATGGAATAGTAGGGTGTCCGCTTCAGGATGCCGATGAAATCGCTGAACACCTCCGGACGCTCTTCCAGGAACTCGGCAGCCGTCAGTTTGGTCGATGAGTAGTAGTTGACAGGTACGTCGTCATCATTGTCGACGCAGGAGGTCAGCATGCTCAATGATAATGAGCAAATAATCAATGACAGCCCTATCAGATGTTTTTTGCTTATCTTGGTAATCATAACTTTCAATTTTCAAATATCAATGAGCCTTTATTTTGTCAGTTCCGAGTCTTCACCATTGGTGAATGCCGGGTTCTGCTTCAGCAGCGGATTCACCTTCAGTTCGCTCTTGGCATAGGGGAAATAGATGATGTTCGGGTCCGTCAGCTTGATCTTGAGGGCATTCACGTTCTCAATGTACTTACGTGATACCAAGGAGATGAGACGTGAGTTGTCACCGTCACGACGGGCCATGCGTACCAGGTCGAACCAGCGCTTGCCCTCGAACATGAACTCACGCTGACGCTCTTCCATCACCAGGTCTCTCATGGCCAGCCTCGAGTCCACGTAGTCAGCCTTCTTCAGGGTGCTGGCACGATTGCCGTTGACGGCATCGTTGGCACGCGAGTTAACCACGTCAATCAGTGCGAAGGCAGCATCGAGGTCGCCTTCCTGATTTCTCTCAATCAGGGCCTCAGCCTTGATGAGCAGCATGTCGCTCAAGCGGTAGAATATCCAGTTGGCGTCACTGCTCGAGCGGCGGCGACTGCTCAGGTTCAGGTCCTTCTCCGTCGAGGCATTACGCGTGATGTAGCTCACGGAGAGACGCGTGTACTTCGTGATGGCGTAGCTCGAGCTGGCTGACTCCGTGTTCTCATAGACACGGCCGTCGGAAGCTTTGAATACTGCATTATTGCCTGAGACGGCGTCCTTACAGAGGAAGTCCGGACAGCTCAGCTGTCCCATGACGTTATTGTTGTTACCATAGAAGGTGCTGACCAACGTGTTCTGCTGGGACTGTGTGCTATTGAAATGGAGTTCGAAGATGCTCTCGAACGAGTTGCCCTCGCCGAAGATCTCGGTATAGGAGTTACCGCAGGTTGTCGAACCGATGGGCTTCTCAAGAATCATCGGGATGCTGTCAATGAGGGCGATGTTATTGACGTTACCCTCGCGCTCAAGCATCTCCTTGTACTGCTGGCGCTTGTAGTCAATCACCAGGTCGCAGTAGCGGATGCTGTTGTCCCAGTCGCCTTTCCACAGATAGAGGTCGGCCAGCAGGGCATAGACGGCCCAGCGGGTAATCTTGCAGGAGTTCTGCCAGGCGTTGGGGCTGTCGTCCACATAATAGCGGCGTACGGCGTCGCCCTTGACTGACTCCAGCGAGACAATCAGCGAATCCAGCACATCGTTGAACGGTGTTGCCGGCAGAATGTAGTTCTGCGAATCATCAATACTGGGCTCCCTGGTATAGGGCACATCGCGGAAAGTACGTATCAGGTAGAAGTAGGCCAATGCGCGCAGCGTCGTTGCCTCGGCAATGGTGGCACGCAACTCGTCTTCTGTGTAGTTCGGGTCAATGGCCTGCACCTTTGGTGCGTAGTGGCAGACGATGTTACAACGGTTGATGCACTCGTAGAACTTCGACCAGTTACAATAGGGGTTCGAGGGGAGCAGGTTCTCCTTGAGTATCTCGTTGATATCGTTGGGCACGCTGGCGCCGGCACGCATATCGTCAGAACGGAGCTCGCCCCACACCATCATGCGGGTCATAGCGTCCTTGTGCTCCAACGTCTCATAGCAGCTGTTCATCACACTGGTGACGTCGGCCTTCTCCGTCCAGTAGTTCTCCAGCACCACATCGTTCAATGGCAGGATGTCCAGGAAGTCACTGCAGGACGTCGTTGCTGCAGCCAAGCCGCAGCCAACGGCAAACGTGAGAGCTATATGTTTGATATTCTTGGTAATCATATTTCTTTCCAATTACACATTATTCATTTAGAACTGAATGGTTATACCACCCGTGAACGACTTGGCACGCGGTGTCTTGGCACCGTCCGTGACAATACCCATCGAGCCGTAGCCCACCTCGGGGTCGGCACCTGAGTACTTTGTCAGCACAAAGAGGTTGTTGGCAGAGACATAGAGACTGAGCTGTGTCAGGCCCCACTTCTTGATGAACTTCGGGTCGAGCGAGTAGCTGATCTGAGAATAGTTCAGACGGATGAACGAGCCATCCTCCACAAAGCGGTCACTGCCGAGCCAGTTATAACCGGTCTGACGCAGGGCACGGGGGATATCGGTGATGTCACCTTCCACACGCCAGCGCCAGTTGACGGCGCGGCTCTGGTTGTTGTTGTCGTACATCTTCTCCACTTCCATGCGGGCAGCATTGATAATCTTGTTGCCATAGCGGAAGTTGAACTGGTTGTTCCAAGTCAGACGGCCATAGTTCAGCTTGAAACCGAAACCGCCGGTGAACTTCGGCAGTGAGGAGCCGAGATAGACGATATCGAGCTCATTGATCTGACCGTCGTGGTTCACATCATCATAGATGGCGTCACCGCCGCGGAACTGATAGTTAACGCTTCCGGCACAGAACATGACGGGCTTCGTCATCTGGTTCTCGTCCAGGATGACGATACCGTCCTTGTCACGTGCTACAGGGGCGTTGGGACCGCTGACTCCAGGAACCTCCTCGGCTGAGTAGTCGCTGTACTGATAGACACCCTTGTAGCGGAATCCGTAGATGCTACCCAAGGCGGTGTTCAGCTCTACACGCGACAGGTACGAGCCGTTCGAGCGATTGAACTCATGGTTCAGCGATGCCAGACAGGTCTCGTCCATTGCGGTAATCTGGTTCTTGTTATTAGCGAAGGTGATGTTAAAGTCGGTAGAGAACTTGCCGATCTTGATGATGCGGTTACCATTCAGGTTGAACTCCCATCCCACGTTCTTCATGTCGCCCACGTTCTGGTAGGCCAGTGTCGGATAACCCGACGACGTGGGGATGCCCCGCGATGCCATGAGCAGGTCGCTGGTGTACTGCCAGTAGAACTCCACGTTACC
Organism: uncultured Prevotella sp.; assembly: GCA_964561385.1. Taxonomy (GTDB): domain Bacteria; phylum Bacteroidota; class Bacteroidia; order Bacteroidales; family Bacteroidaceae; genus Prevotella. The sequence continues at coordinate 6,103 of CAZLPO010000006.1, read as the reverse complement.
GGTGATGCGATCGTCGAAGAATCCGAAGTCGGTACCGACGTTATAGGTCTCCTTCTGCTCCCATTTCAGGTTCTTCAGCTGGATGTTCTGGGGATAGACGGAACCTTGGCCCATGTAGCCGGCACCATCGCGGTACTTACTGAAGTAGAGGCCCTCGGCACCGGGCTGACGGCCTACGATACCCCAGCCAGGACGGAAGGAGAGCATCGAGACGAAGGGGAGTGCCTTCTTGAACCACTCTTCCTTGCTGATGTTCCAGCGCACCGACAGAGCGGGGAAGTTACCCCATCGCTGGTCGTCACCGAACTTCGTCGAGCCGTCGCGGCGTACCGAGAAGTCGAACATATAGCGTCCCTTGTAGGCATAGTGGGCAGAATAGGTGAAGTAGATGCTTCGCCACTGTCCGCTACCGGTACCCATGCCCTTGATGATGCCTTCAGCAGCCGTACTCTGAATGGTACCGCTGGGCAGTCCCCATGTGCTGGTGTTCTGCGACGACGAGGTACCGCTGGTCAGCTGTCCGCGGAGCATCATCGTCAGCACGTGGTCGGTATTCTTGAAGTGCGGCGTGAACGTCAGCGTGTGCGTGGTGGTCACACCTAAGCTCTTCTGTGCGTTCGACGAGGTGCTGTTGCTCTCCTTGCCATCGGTGTCGTTCCATCCTCTGGTACTCAGCGACAGGGGAATGAACTGGTCGTCGTACTGGTTGAAGATGTTGAACACCACCTTACCCTCGTAGTTCAGTCGGGTGCTCTCGTTGTCAATGCCCAGCAGGTCATAGCGCAGCTTGAACTCCGGCGTGATGTTATAGCTCGTGGCGTTGCTCTTGGCCAGGTGAGCCAGTGCGACGGGGTTCTTGTAGTTCAGCTGGTCACGCAGCTGACTGGACACCGTGGGCAGCATGGAGTAATAATCCTCCAGGTCGTTGCCGTACTTGTCCTGCTCATAGACAGAGAGGTTCGGCATGCGCACGTACGCGATGGCCAGCAGGTCGCCGGCGTTACGCTTGTTCTTGGTGTAGGTCAGCGCGATGTTCGTCTCAATCTTGATGCGGTCGCTAACGAAGTAGTCGAGGTTCACACGCGAGGTGAAGCGGTCGAGCTGCTGCTCGATGATCGAACCCGTCTCATGGTCGTAGCCGGCAGCGATGCGGAAGTGGGCCTTCTCACCGCCACCGCTCAGAGCCAGGTAGTGGTTCTGGCGCCAGCCAGTCTTCTTCACCAGCTTCAGCCAGTCGGTATTGTTGTTATACATCTCGTACTCAGGGAACGAGGGGTTGTAGTTCAGCTCGGGGATGTTACTGGACTTGTCACTCATGGTGGGGTTGAAGTACTCCTCCTTCAGCAACATCGTGTACTCGTCACCGTTCAGCATCTTGTAGCCCTCAGGCTGGTAGGTACCAGTCAGACGGAAGCTGTAGTTGACGCGGGTCTTACCGCGCGTACCACGCTTGGTCTTGATCTCGATGACACCGTTCGAACCCTGCGAACCCCAGATGGCGGTTGCGGCAGCATCCTTCAGCACCGAGATGCTCTCGATATCCTCAGGGTTGACGTTCAGCAGTTCGGCAAACTTCTCCTCGTTGGCCGACGAGAAGTCGAAGTCGTTGACGTTGGTCTCCCACACGTTACCGTCGACCACGATCAGCGGCTCACTCGAACCGTTGATACTCGACACACCGCGCAGGCGCATCGACGTGCCCGAACCCAGGTTACCTGAGTTGGCCACGATGTCCAGACCGGCGATACGTCCCTGCAGGGCCTCATCGACCGTGGTGATGGCCAGACCTTCGAACTCCGTCATCGAGATGCTCTGCTGAGCCGTAGAGATTTCATCGACAGGGATGGCCAGTCCGGAACCGCCTGCCTTCTTCTTCGAGGTGACGGTCACCTCGCGTATCTGTGTGGCGTCCTGCATCTTCACGTTGAACTTCGTCTTGTTGAAGGGCAGCGTCACCGTTTTATATCCTACGTACGTGATACGCAGCTTGTCCTTCGGGTTCTTCAGCTTGAACGAGAAGTTACCGCTCATATCCGTCACGGCCGAGGCCACGATACGGTTGGCGGCATCGAGCTCGACGACGTTGGCCATCATCACCGGACCATAGGCGTCGGTGACCGTACCGCTGATGATGTCGCCGGCCTTCTGCGCAAAGGAAGTGACAATTGACAATTGACAATTGATAATTATCAGTCCCAATGTTTTTAATAGTCTCTTGCTAATCATAACTTTCAGTTTTCAATTATCAATTTTCAATCATAAGAGGTTTGTCTATCAGATGGATGACGGCCGACGAGCTGGTCTCGATATTGTTGGCCTGTGTCGCATCCTTCGTGTCAAACTGGTACTCGCGGGCCACCAGGTTGAACAGGGTCGGGTCGGTGGTGACGACCTGGCGCTGGTTGCCGGCGTGGTCACGCAGCACGATGCCGTCAGCCTGCAGCTTGGCATTGATGCGGTAGAAGCGCTCCGTCGTCGGGTCGATGACGGCGGTCTCGAAGTCACCGTCTTCCTCCTGGGCGCCGATGAACAGGGCGTTATCCTGAATGTGGTACTTCAGGAAGTTCACAATCTGCAGCGAGTCGCGCTCCTTAGCTTCCTGGTCGCCAGCCTCACCATAGGCGTCCACCTTCTCCCACGACGACAGCTTGCCAGCGTCCTGCAGGGCCTGGATGCTCTCGTTGGTAGGCACGTACACGGTGTAGTGATAGGTGTTGAACGTCGAGATGTTGTCGCCGGCGGTCGCATTGCGCTTCAGGTGTATCTGCTCAAAGATACCGCTGCCGTCCATCAGTTCCAGGAACTTCGAGAACTCCTCATGCTGCTCCAGCACGTCGCGGACGGTCTGGCGCGTTCCCATGATGGGCTCGGAATCCAGGATATAGGCCTTACCGTTACCCATGCCGACGCCGTTTGTCTGGGGCGACTGGTCGTAGATGTATGTGATGGGCTGGGCCTCACCCTCATTGATCTGGTAGCTGCCCTCAACGGTCATGCCGCCGGCACCTGCCTTGGCGTTCTCAACACGAATCTCGGTGCCGCCCTTGGTGCGGTACCAGTTGTGTCCGTCCTCCACGTCGCCGATGACGATGTGGGTGTCGAGGATGTCCTTCAGACGATTACGGATGATGTTATAGTCCGTAATCTTCTTGACGCTGTCGGTAGGCTCGCCCGTCTCAGGGTCGCAGTTCCACAGGCTCGCCCACACACGTTCCTGCTTGTTTACCTTCGATGCGTCGTAGTAGAATCGCATTACCTGCGTCTGCTTCTTGCCGTACGAGCAGGGATCCACATACTGCAGCATGGCCCCGTTCGTCGGGATGAAGAAGCTGTAGTACGAGTTCATCGAGTTCAGATAGACATCGTACTGCAGTTGCTCAATGCCCCAATACAGGATGCGCATGGTCTCGTTGACGAGTGCAGGGAACGACACGCTGACGTAGGCCGTCGGCGAGAAGACACGGTTGGTCAGGTAGATGGCACCGTTACAACCCAGCCAGACAGAGTCGATGTCCTCGACCTTCACGCCCATCGGGTCGTTGGCGTCGTTCATGATGTTCGAGAACTTCGAGGGTACAGAGCTGACGAACGACGACAGCATATTATTGTTGATGAGCTTGGCCACCACGTCGTCGGGCACCTTGTCCCACGAGCCGTAGTAGTCGCGCAGCACCTTACCGGCTCCGGAGTTCCAGTACTCTTCCATCGCAGCATCACTCGGCACCATGATTACGGCCATGTCGCGCTGCATGACAATGTTGCCCGACTGGTCGTTCAGACCAGAATAGTAGGCGTTCCACTCAGGGTCGAACTTCAGCAGTCCGTTCACGGGACCCTTGTCAGGGGTGGTGTTCACGGGGTCGCCGTTCTGCGACTTCTCCGAGAAGAAACGCTTCTGGAACACCGTGTCCACGTTTGTGTCGTACAGATAGTTGTACTGCGTCGTCGTTGCCTGATCCAGAGGATAGGGGGCACAGTAGCGCTCCAGCAGGCTGTTGAACTTGCTGACGTTAGGTTTCAGGCTAATCAGGTCGGCCATGTTCGGCAACGGCATGATGACCTCGGCCATCTGGTGGATGAAACCGTTCGAGCACTTGATGTTGGCGTTGCTCACCTGCACGCCGTTCACGCTGGCGTCGCCCGGCTCGCGGCTGGTCGTCATGTTGTAGATGAAGTCATAGTCCTCGTTGGTGATGTGTTTCTTCACCAGCTGCTTCTCAATGAACTGCACCAGCGGTGCATTGCTCATGTCGTGCATACAGACCATCTTCTGGCCCGACTTGCGGTAGCGCTGCCAGTAGCGGTTGTCGGGCATCTGCTGTGCCGACAACACGCGCACGGTGTCAAAGTACGTGCTGGAGGTATAGCGGCGCATACACTCACCCTCATTATCGGGAGGAGTGCCCTCGACACTCGAGAGGTTGTTCAGCTGGATGGAGTTGTCAATCATGCTGCCAAAGAGCAGCAGTTTCTTCTGTGACGTCGACAGGTCAGCATACCTGCGAACGCCCCAGCTGTTATTGCTGAAGAAGCGCTCATAGGCAGCATCGTCGGCCACGAAAAGCGTCTTCGAACCTGTCTTGGCCAGCACTTCGCGGTAGCCCAGGTCCTCAATCAGTTGTACCGTGTTCGTGAAGTTTCCCTGGTCGTGCAGCCAACTGTAGATGCTCTCACCCCATCCTTCTGGGGTGCGCTCATCCAAGTCGTACTCCTGACACGCCACGAAGACACCACACGACAACAGCACTCCGGCAGCCAGCAGGAGACGCCGGCCCAGATTCCAGAATTGTTTTTCGGTCTTCATTGCTTGTTGAGATTTTATTTGTTAATTTTGGATAATTTTCGCTTAGTGTTTCAGGTTTTCACATTTCACGGTGCAAAATTAACAAATATAGGCGTAACGCGTTTACTATTACGTCAAACCTGCTTTAACTTTCGTAAACGCGCGTTGCGAAAACGTCGCACGTGCTTGCCCGTTTGTTTCACGGATTAAACGCTCACGGTGCACACATACGATTCCTGCCCGCCCACAGACGTCTCAAAGCGCGCGTCCGTGCCGCAGAGCACGTGCTTCAGGTCGTCGACGAGTCCCCTACCCGACCGTTTCAGCAACGCCTCCTTCATGGTCCACAGCTTGGTAAACGTCAGGGCGGGATTGTCTGACGACAGGATTTCGGCCATTTCATCGTCGTTCATGGTGTAACGGGCCAGCCGCTCGTCGTAGCGGTGGACGCTCTCCACATCGATGCCCACCGGCACGCGGTCGACAACGCAGGCAACAGCCTCGCGGCAATGGCTCAGGTTGAAAAAGACATCAGGATGGCCTGCGATGCAGGGTTTGCCGTGTTCGCCATACTCAAACACCGGATTCTCTTCAATGGCAAAGACCTCTCGAAGCCCTCTCTTTAGTAATAGGTACGCGAGGACACACTGCCTGCGGCCCAGCTCGTGCTTGAACCGCAGCGCCTGCTCGCGTCGCTGATTAGAAACCTCCGTCAGAGCCGCGTCGAGGTCGAAATCCCAGATATGCTCGTCAATATAAACCATTGCGGCGCAAAGATACGAAGAATAAAGGAGTTAAAGGAGTTAAAGGGAGTTAAAGGGAGTTAAACAGCAATAGACTTGCATACTTTTTTCGTATATTTGCGCCATAAACCTATTTTACCAACAATTAAAACCTTAAAGATTATGGATTACAAGATTATCGACATCGAAGGTGTAGGCGACGTCTATGCAGAGAAGCTGCAGGCCGCAGGTATTAACAAGGTAAGCGAGCTGCTGGAGAAGTGTGCCGCCCCCAAGGGACGTAAGGAGCTGGCTGAGGCCACCGAGATCAGCGAGAAGCTGATTCTGCGCTGGACCAACCACGCCGACCTGTTCCGCATCAACGGCGTAGGCCCCCAGTTTGCCGAACTGCTCGAGAAGGCCGGCGTCGATACCGTCAAGGAGTTCCGTCACCGCGTGGCTGAGAATCTGCAGCCGAAGCTGGAGGAGATCAACGCCGAGTTCCACATCTGCGGCCGCGTACCCGCTGTCGTCGAGGTGCAGAAGATGATTGACCAAGCCAAGGAGCTGGAGCCGAAGATGACCTACTAAGTTAGTC
>CAZLPO010000005.1:0-35651 GCA_964561385.1 uncultured Prevotella sp. | reverse complement strand
ATTCTTCGTGCGACTCGCTGCTTCTGGGCTCTGATTGTGGTGCCCACACCTTCCCATATATGGATGTGCACAACGATACAGCTATCTTCGAGCACGAGGCTACCACCTCGAAAATCTCAGAGGACCAGCTCTTCTATTGCAATCAGCGAGGCATTCCCACGGAGCAGGCCGTAGGCCTTATCGTCAACGGTTATGCTAAGGAAGTGCTTCAGAAACTGCCCATGGAGTTTGCCGTCGAGGCTCAGAAGCTTCTTTCCGTATCCCTTGAAGGCACGGTAGGCTAAATAGTCCAATAATAAATAGTCAAATAGTCCAATAATAGATGTTAGAAGTCAAGAATTTACACGCCAGGATTGGCGAGAAAGAGATATTGAAGGGTATCGACCTTGTGATTAATGATGGTGAGACTCATGCCATCATGGGGCCTAACGGTTCGGGTAAGAGCACGCTGAGTGCCGTGCTGGTAGGTAATCCGCTCTATGAGGTCACGGAAGGCGAGGCCTATTTCAACGGCAAGAACCTGTTGGAGATGAAACCTGAGGATCGCGCCCATGAAGGTTTGTTCTTGAGTTTCCAGTATCCTGTCGAGATTCCTGGGGTCTCAATGACAAACTTCATGAAGGCCGCCCTCAACGAGAAGCGCAAGGCACAGGGCCTGGAGCCGATGAATGCGGCAGAGTTCCTGAAGCTGATGCGCGAGAAACGCAAGGTGGTGGAGCTCGATTCGAAGTTGGCCAACCGCTCTGTCAACGAAGGGTTCAGCGGCGGCGAGAAGAAGCGCAACGAGATTTTCCAGATGGCGATGCTGGAGCCGAAACTCAGCATCCTCGACGAGACTGACTCTGGCCTGGATGTCGATGCGATGCGTATCGTGGCCGAGGGTGTGAACAAGCTGATGACGCCCGAGAAATCGTGCATAGTCATCACCCACTACGACCGTCTGTTGGAGATGATCCGTCCGCAGTTCGTGCATGTGCTATACAAAGGTCGTATCGTGAAGACGGGCGGTCCTGAGCTGGCTGTGCAGATTCAGGAGCATGGCTACGATTGGATTAAAGAGGAGATTGGTGAAGAATAAGCGGCTGCGCCCTAGTGAATAGTGAAGAATGAATAGTGAGCAACAATATATAGAGTTGTACGAGCAGGCCAGGGAGATGATTCTCTCCCATGCCCCAGAGGCGATGAATGCCGTTCGCGATGAGGCCTATGAGGACTTCCGTCGTCAGGGATTCCCATCAAAGAAAGTGGAGCGCTATAAGTACACCGATGTTCAGAAACTCTTTGAGCCAGACTATGGCGTGAACCTCAGCCGCCTGCAGATTCCCGTAGATCCGTATGAGGCCTTCCGTTGCGATGTGCCTAATTTGTCGACGAGCCTGTATTTCGTGGTGAACGATATGTTCTATAGAGAAGAAAGGAGAGAGGAGAGAGGAGAGAGAATACCTTATGCCACTCCTCATCTGCCCGAGGGTGTCATCGTGGGGTCGCTGCGAGATTATCCTGAGCTCGTAGCCAAGTACTACTCTCAGTTAGCCAAGACCAGCGAGGATGCCATCACAGCCCTTAACACGATGCTGGCCCAGGATGGTATGCTGGTCTATGTGCCTAAGCACGTGAAGGTGGACCGTGCCATTCAAGTGATTAACATCCTCAAGGCTACACCACAGAATGCCCAGCGTCAGGTGCCCGATTTGATGGTAAACCGTCGGGTTCTCATCATTTTGGAGGCGGGAGCCGAGATAAAGATGCTTTTTTGTGACCACGCAGCCGATGACCGTCACTTCTTGGCGACGCAGGTCATTGAGGCTTACGTAGGAGAGGATGCGTCGCTTGATCTGTATTGTCTGGAAGAGACTCATCATAAGAATGTGCGTGTGAGCAATGTGTATATCGATCAGAAGGCCAACAGCCGCGTCAACCATAACGTCATCACGCTTCACAATGGTGTCACCCGAAACATGCTCAACCTTACTTTCAGTGGCGAAGGCGCTGAGTGCCAGTGCTATGGCTGTGTCATTGCCGACAAACAACAGCATGTGGACAACAACACGTTGATAAGACACCGCGTACCCCATTGCACCAGTAACGAACTCTATAAGTATGTGCTCGATGACAAGGCTACAGGTGCTTTTGCCGGGCGGGTGCTGGTAGAGCATGGTGCCCAGAAGACGACATCGCAGATGACCAATCAGAACCTTACGGCAACGAAGGAGGCTCGCATGTACACGCAGCCGATGCTGGAGATCTATGCCGATGACGTGAAATGTGCACATGGCTCAACGGTGGGCCAGCTCAACGATGCAGCGCTGTTCTATATGCGCCAGCGAGGCATTTCGCTGCAGGAGGCCAAGCTTCTTCTTCAGAATGCCTTCATCAACGAAGTCATCGACCACATGCAGTTAGAACCGCTTCGTGATCGTCTGCACTATTTGGTGGAAAAGCGCTTCCGCGGCGAACTCAACAAATGCTCAGGTTGCAAGCTGTGTAAGTGAATAGTGAATAACGAAGAGTGATAGTGACCATGTACGATATAAAGAAGATACGTGAGGAATTCCCCATCTTGGGGCGTGAGGTGTACAAGAAGCCGCTGGTTTATCTCGACAATGCCGCCACCACACAAAAACCGCTCATGGTGCTCGATGCCATGAGGGACGAATACCTTAATGTGAATGCAAATGTGCACCGTGGCGTACATTATCTCTCGCAGCAGGCTACCGATCTGCACGAAGCGGCTCGTGAGAAGGTTCGTGCATTTATCAATGCCCGCAAAACAGAGGAAATCGTCTTTACGCGTGGTACTACAGAGGCGATAAACCTGGTTGCACAGTCATTCTGCGAATCGCAGATGCAGGCTGGCGATGAGGTGATTGTCACGGAGATGGAGCACCATTCAAATATCGTCAGCTGGCAACTGCAGGCGATGAAACGGGGCATTGTCGTCAAACATATCTCGATTACCGATGACGGCTTGCTCGATCTCTCTACTCTCAGCTCTCTGTTCTCTACTAAAACGAAGTTGGTGAGTGTGGCTCATGTGAGTAATGTCCTGGGAACCATTAATCCAGTGGAGCAGATCATCAAGATTGCCCATGCCCACGATATTCCCGTCTTGGTGGATGGTGCCCAGAGTGTCCCTCACTTCAAGGTGGATGTGCAGGCGATGGACTGTGACTTCCTGGCTTTCAGCGGGCATAAGATGTACGGACCTACGGGTATTGGCGTGCTTTACGGCAAGGAAGAGTGGCTCGAAAAGCTGCCGCCGTATCAGGGTGGTGGCGAGATGATAGACAAGGTGACGTGGGAGAAGACGACCTTCGAGCGTCTGCCGTTTAAGTTTGAGGCCGGTACTCCAGACTATGTGGCCACCCACGGACTTGCCAAGGCCATCGAATATATCGATTCCATCGGCTTTGAAGCCATCCAACAGCATGAGCAGGAGCTCACCCGCTATTGCATGGAGCAACTGATGACCGTCGAAGGCGTTAAGATCTATGGTCCGATGGATGTCTCGCGGCGGGATGCTGTAGTAAGCTTCAATGTGGGAGATATTCACCATCTGGACATCGGCACACTGCTTGACCGGTTGGGTATCGCAGTTAGAACCGGTCATCATTGTGCGCAACCTCTAATGGACCGTTTGGGTATCAGCGGCACCGTCCGCGCTTCGTTTGCCCTTTACAACACCCAGGCCGAGGTTGACGCGCTTGTGGCGGCTCTACGCCGTGTCAGTCAGATGTTTATGTGAAACGTTGTTATAATATTTGGCGTTTTGGTGTCGTTTTTGTAATTTTGTAGCGATTTAATACGAAAGAAGATATGAAGATTGCATTGATAGGTTATGGCAAGATGGGTAAGATGATTGAACAGATTGCCCGTGACCGTGGACATGAGATTGTCAGCATCATTGACATTGACAACCAGCAGGACTTCGACAGTCCAGAGTTTGCATCGGCCGATGTGGCCATTGAGTTTACGGCTCCGCAGGCAGCCTATGGCAACTACTTGAAGGCATGGTCCAAGGGCGTCAAGGTAGTGTCGGGCTCTACGGGATGGATGAAGGAGCATGGCGACGAGGTGCGCAAGGCCTGCGCCGACGGCAAGACGCTGTTCTGGGCCTCGAACTTCTCTATCGGCGTGGCTATCTTCTCGGCCGTGAACCGTTATCTGGCTAAGATTATGAATCAGTTCCCACAGTACGACGTGGAGATGGAGGAGACGCACCACGTGCACAAACTGGACCATCCCAGTGGCACGGCTATCACTTTGGCTGAGGAGATCGTTGAGAATATCGATCGTAAGGAGGATTGGGCTGAGGACACGACAGATCCTAAGCTGTTGCGTGTTGACCACATTCGTCGTGGCGAGGTACCAGGCATTCATACGGTGCGTTATGACTCAGATGCCGATCTCATTACTATTACGCATGATGCCCATTCACGCAAGGGCTTTGCCCTCGGCGCTGTGCTGGCAGCTGAGTTTACAAAGGATCATCAGGGTCTGCTGACAATCTCAGATATGTTTTCTTTTTAAGGAGAAAGAAGAAGTTAAAGGAAGTTAGAAGAACATGCTTGGTGCAACTTTTAAGGGTGTTGCAAGCGTCAAAAGCATGAAAAAAGATTATAGATACAAATGATTGACAAGAGAAAAGCAAAGCTGAATCCGAAGAAGCAGTGGGCAAAGTTCGTTATAGTGTTGTTGCTGTATCTGTTGTTTCTCTATTGGGTAAAGTCGTGGCTGGGACTGTTGGTTGTTCCATTCATCTATGATGCCTATATCACCAAGAAGATAAAGTGGCAGTGGTGGAAAGAGAAAGAAGGACCGACGAAGTTCGTTATGTCATGGGTTGACGCCATTGTCTTTGCTTTGGTGGCTGTCTATTTCATCAATCAGTTCTTTTTCCAGAACTATGTCATCCCCAGTTCGTCTTTGGAGAAGTCGTTACTGACTGGCGACTATCTGTTCGTATCAAAGGTGAGTTACGGACCGCGTATTCCTGAGACACCGCTGACAATGCCGTTGACGCAGCATACGTTACCGGTCATTGAGTGCAAGTCATACATCGAGTGGCCACATTGGGACTATCGGCGCGTGAAAGGCCTGGGCACCGTGCAGCAGAACGATATTGTTGTCTTTAACTATCCCGCCGGTGACACCATCTGTATGAAGCAACCCTATCAGACAGAGTATTACCGTTTATGCTATATGCTGGGTTACCAGATGTATCCGCAGCGGCCGGATGTGGACAGCCTGACAGCCGAACAGCGTTATAAGTTCTTCCAGACCATCTATACCGCGGGACGGCAGCAAATTCTTGATCATTTCGTTGACTTCGGAGGCGTTGGCACGCGTCCTACGGACCGACGTGAGAATTACGTGAAGCGTTGTGTAGGACTGCCCGGTCAGACTCTGCAGATAAAAGATCGTATTGTCTATACAGACGGTAAGGCCAACAAGGAACCTGACAATGTGCAATACACCTATCATGTGAAGTTGAAGCAGGGAATTCCTGATGAGTTGATGCAGGAGTTAGGTATATCTATGGAGGACCTGATGAGTCTGAATCAGCAGGGAGTCATGCCCCTGACACAGCACGCTGTTGATGTGCTGAAGGCCCGCAAGGATCTTGTGGAGAGCATCGAGCTGAATGTCGACACGGATGAGTGGGATATCTATCCGCAGAATGGCAATATGCACTGGACGCGTGACAACTATGGCCCCCTCTGGATTCCTGCAAAGGGAAAGAGTATTGATCTGACACTTGAGAATCTTCCCATATATGAACGCTGTATCCGTGCATACGAAGGTAATGACCTTCAGGTACATGATGGGAAAATTATGATTAATGGAAAAGAAGCGAAGACATATACCTTCAAACTGGACTATTATTGGATGATGGGTGATAACCGTCACAATTCGGCCGACTCACGTTACTGGGGCTTCGTGCCCGAAGACCATATTGTGGGCAAGCCAATCTTTATCTGGTGGTCCAGCGATCCTGACCGTAGCGGTTTCTCTGGAGTCCGCTGGAGTCGGCTCTTCCGTATGGTTGATAACATAAAATAAGTGCGTAGTACACTGAAGTTCCTCGTGGCGCTGTTGGTGGCTTTTGTCGTAATGCTGCTTTTCAGAGCGTTGTTCTTCACTGTCTATTCCGTCAATGGTTCCGGCTTAGAGCCGAAATTTACCGCTGGCGACAGAGTAGTGGTGAACCGTTGGTCGTATGGTCTTCGGACTGGTGGGGGAGGACTTTTCAGTTATGGGCGGCTCTGTTGGCAACCGGTCTGCAAAGGTGAATATGTTGCCGTTGAAGACACCCTTGGGCATGTGTTGATAGGACGCTGTGTGGCACTTCCTGGTGACACTGTGACATTGGGGGGAAGAAGTAAAGTGGTTCTGCCGAGCAAAACAAACTGTGCTGATCGAGACTGCTATTATTTTGACCGCTTGGGCATCATCTCCGAGGAGTTTATTATTGGACGAGTGGTAATGGTGTTGTATAACCATGAAGCGGGGAATCCCTTCTGGAGAGGATATCAGACTTCGCGTTTTCTTTCGGTACCATGAACGTACTTCTCTCAACAACCTATTTTGGCCCCGTGCAGTGGTATCAGAAACTGTATCGTTCGGATGGAGTAATCATAGACTCTGCTGAGGTGTTCTTGAAGCAGACCTATCGTAATCGCTGCTACATTGCTGCGGCTAATGGTGTGCAGGCATTAACGGTGCCTGTTGAGAAAGCCCGGCTGACACGCGATGTGCGCATTAGCAATCATGGCGATTGGCGACGCGTACACTGGAATGCCATTATGTCGGCGTATGGTGAGTCCCCCTTTTTTGAGTATTATCAAGACGACCTCCGTCCGTTCTTCGAAGGACACTGGGATTATCTTCTTGATTTCAACGAGGTGATCTGTGAGACCATTTGCGACTTGATAGACATCCATCCTGAATACATTTCCTCTTCTGACTCCTTGACCGATTATCGCACATCCATTAATCCCAAACATCCTGTTGAAGACATCACTTTTCATCCTCGTCCCTACTATCAGGTATACGCCCATCGCTATGGCTTTCAGCCCAATCTGTCGATTCTTGACTTGTTATTAAATATGGGACCGGAGAGTATTTTCTTTCTTTGAATGATATTTCTTATAACTCATAACTCAATTCTCACTTTTTTTCGTACCTTTGCACGCAAAAACAATTAGCAATGATCATGAATAAGATAACCCAAACCATTTGCGCTGCCTTTGCTGTCTTGGCATTGACAGCATGTAATCAGAACAAGTTCCATGTGGAAGGTGTGATAGACAATGCTGCCGACTCCGTGTTATACTTTGAGCATATGGGACTGTCAGGCATACAGGCACTCGACTCGACCAAGCTTAGCAGTGACGGCCGTTTTGACTTTTCCGGCGAAGCGACACCGGCACCAGAGTTCTACCGTCTGCGTATTGGTGACCAGATTATCAACGTTGCCATCGACTCCACAGAAACCGTGACCGTCAAGGCTCAGTGTCCGGCTATGGCGACGCAATATGAGGTTGAAGGGTCAGACAATTGCTCGAAAATCAGAGAACTGGCTCTGAAACAGATTGCTCTGCAGGGACAGGCCATTGCGCTTGAGCGTAGCGGACAGCTGGACCGAGGCCAACTGCTCGACTCGTTACAGCGGATGTTGAATGCCTATAAGGAAGATGTTAAGATGAATTATATCTTCAAGGAGCCCAACAAGTCATATGCTTATTTTGCGCTGTTCCAGACGCTTGGTCCTTGGCTGATCTTCGATCCTAAGAACAATCGTGACGATGTGAAGGTGTTTGCTGCTGTGGCTACCAGTTGGGATACATATTATCCGGGAGCTGAGCGTGGCGAGAACCTGCATAATATCGCCATAGAAGGTTTGAAGAGCGTGCGTCTGATTGATTATAACAATCGGGAACAGTCGCTTGACGCGTCGAAAGTAGTAGAGTCGGGCGTCATCAATATTGAACTGACGGATAATAAAGGCACGAAACGCATGCTGACCGATTTGAAAGGGAAGGTCGTATTACTTGACTTTCATCTCTTTTCGCTCCAGGATTCTCCCAAGCGCATCCTCATGCTTCGTGAACTCTATAACAAATATCATGCACAGGGACTGGAGATTTTCCAGGTGTCTCTTGACAGCGATGAACACTTTTGGAAGCAGCAGACGGCAGCACTCCCATGGATAAGCGTTCGTGATGCGGAAGGAATCCAGTCGCCAGTGTTGACGTACTACAATGTGCAAAGTTTGCCGGAGTTCTTCCTGATAGACCGAGGTAACAATCTGGTGAAGCGGTCGTCACAGATGAAAGACATAGAGAACGAAATAAAGGCGCTGTTGTAACAGCGCCTTTATTGTTAGAAACTTTGTAGCCAGGCCTTGAGTTCAAGAAGCATCTCAAGGTGAAAGGCAAAGGAAGTACGGATTCCCCAGCCGTGTCCCCCCGAGGGATAAATGTGTAGGGCGGCTGGAACATCGTGGCGATAGCACTCTTGATAATAGTTTGCACCATTTGCAGGCAGTACAGCCCCGTCATCATCGCTCAGCGCAATGAATGCGCGTGGTGTTGCGCGTGTCACCTGTAGGTCATTGCTGTATAGTTGTTCCAGCTTTTTCAGTTCGCGTTTCGTACGGCCCTTTCCGAAAAAACTGTCATGTGAGCCGCGATGTGTGAAACTGGGGTCCATTGTGATGACAGGATAGAACAATATCTGGAAATTGGGCTTTGCCTCTCCTTTCGAGTGGGTCGCAATGGTTGATGCCAAGTGTCCACCAGCAGACGAACCCATAATACCAATCTGGTCTGCATCAATATGCCACTGCTTGGCATTACGGCGAACAAAGCGTATTGCCTCCTCGGCATCGCTGACAGGAACCTCATAGTTACCGCGTGGCATACGGTATTTTAGGACAATCAGGGCTATTCCCTGCTGGTTGAAGAACGGAGCCCAGTCGGTTCCTTCATGGGCCATCGCCAAGTGGCTGTAGCCACCCCCTGGGCATGCCACCACCGCACGTCCCGTCGCCCTTTCCGATGGTGGCAGGAATACGGTTATCTGTGCCGTGTCAGTCGGATTTCCGTTGGAGTTAGGCGCTCCGGCGCTCCATAGATTGTAGGTTTTCCCCTTTTGTGCTGATGCCGTTGTCATTGCCATTGTCATGCATAAAATGACCAGTAGTAGTCTTATTGCTCTCATTGTTTTTGTTTTTGTGTGCAAAGGTACGAAAAAAAATGTATAAATACAAGCAGAATCTTGAACTATTCAAAAATACAGACAACCCAAGTATGGGACACTCTTGTTAAAATCTTAAAAAAACAAAAAACTTTCCTATATAATAAGGTATATGTGAAAGTTTTGCGTACTTTTGCGCCCCAAAGTAAACAAAACGACACAAGGATATGCAGAAGAATTTGGTTATCGTAGAGTCGCCGGCTAAGGCAAAAACCATTGAAAAATTCCTTGGAAAGGATTTTAAGGTGATGTCAAGCTATGGACACATTCGCGATTTGAAGAAGAAGGAACTGAGTATTGATGAGAAGTCACTTGAACCCGAATATGAGATTCCTGATGAAAAGAAGAAGCTTGTAGGCGATTTGAAGAAACAAGCAAAAGAGGCTGAAAAGGTTTGGCTCGCATCCGATGAAGACCGTGAAGGAGAAGCAATCTCTTGGCATCTTTGTGAGGTGCTGGGATTAGATGAGGAGAAAACTAATCGTATTGTTTTCCATGAAATCACCAAGCCTGCAATTCTTGAGGCTATTGAGCATCCGCGTCATTTGAATATGGATTTGGTCAATGCCCAGCAGGCACGTCGCGTACTGGACCGTCTGGTGGGCTTTAAGTTGTCGCCTGTGTTGTGGCGTAAGGTGAAGCCGGCTCTTTCAGCAGGTCGTGTGCAGAGCGTGGCCGTCAGACTCATTGTTGAGCGTGAACGTGAGATTCAGGCCTTTGTCAGCGAACCTTTCTATAGCGTCAGTGCCATATTTGGCATGACCAATGCCGATGGATCGCAGAGCGAGGTGAAGGCACAGCTGGGCAGCCGTCTGAAGTCTCATGACGAGGTGATGGCTTTCCTGGAGTCGTGTAAGGACGCTACCTTTATAGTTGAGTCGGTACAGAAGAAGCCGTTGAAGCGTATGCCGGCACCTCCGTTTACTACGTCGACCCTTCAGCAGGAAGCTGCACGAAAACTGAGTTTCACCGTGAGTCAGACGATGATGGTAGCGCAGCGCCTGTATGAGAGCGGACGTATCACGTATATGCGTACAGACTCGGTAAACCTGTCGTCGCTCTGCTTGGGAGCAGCGAAAACGGAGATTCTCAGACTCTATGGCGAGGACTACTCCAAACCCCGTCAATACCACACCAGTTCGAAAGGCGCTCAGGAGGCACATGAGGCCATCCGTCCTACCTACATGGATCAGACAACCATCGAGGGGTCCGCACAGGAAAAGAAGCTCTATGAGTTGATTTGGAAACGTACGGCAGCCTCACAGATGGCTGATGCAGAGCTGGAGAAAACGATGGTGGAGATAGCCATACTGCCCTCGACATCACTCAATGCGTCACTCCCTAACAAGTTCATTGCACAAGGTGAAGTCGTCAAGTTCGACGGATTCCTCAAGGTCTACCGTGAGTCGTCTGACAATGAAGAACAGGAGACAGAGGATGGCCATGTACTGCCGCCGCTGCAAGAAGGTATGCAGCTTGTTCGTCGTGAGATACAGGCAACAGAACGTTTTAGTCAGGGACCTCAGCGCTATACTGAAGCTTCTCTGGTTCACAAGCTCGAAGAGTTGGGTATCGGCCGTCCTTCTACTTATGCCCCCACGATTTCAACTATCCAGCAGCGAGAATATGTCCAAAAGGGTGATCGTAAGGGCGAAGAGCGTACCTATACCATCAATACCCTGAAGGGTAAGCTCATCACTCAAAAGACGCGGAAGGAGATGGCTGGATCCGATAAGGGTAAACTGTTGCCTACTGACATCGGTATGGTTGTCAATGACTTCCTCATGGATAATTTCCATGAGATAATGGACTATAATTTTACTGCAAACGTCGAACAAGACTTCGACAAGATTGCAGAAGGCAAGGAAACATGGACAAAGATGCTGAAGGTCTTTGACAAGAGCTTCGAGCCTACTGTTGACAAGGCTATGAATAGCCGCCATGAACACAAGGCCGGCGAGCGTCAGCTTGGTATTGACCCAAAGTCCAAGAAACCAGTATTCGTCAAAATCGGACGTTTTGGACCTGTCGTGCAGATTGGTACTGCCGAAGATAAGGACAAACCGCGTTTTGCACAACTGCCCAAGGAACAGAGCATGGAGTCAATCACGCTTGACGAGGCACTTGAGCTATTCCGTCTGCCACGTGAGATTGGCCAGTATGAGGGAAAGGCGGTCACCATTGGTGCAGGCCGTTTCGGCCCTTATGTTCTGCATGACAAGAAGTACACGTCTCTTCCGAAGGACTCTGACCCCATGGCCATTACGCTTGAGGAAGCGGTCAGACTTATCGATGAGAAACGTCAGCAAGACACCCAGAAGCACCTGAAGGTGTTTGCTGAGGATGAGAAGCTGGAGGTTCTTAACGGACGCTATGGCCCTTATCTCGCATACGACGGCAAGAACTACCGTCTGCCAAAATCCATGCACGAGCGTGCTGCGAAGCTGGGATACGAGGAATGCATGGCCATTATTAACAAGGGTTGAATGAAGTGGTCACTCACCTAATAGCGGTTATTCAATGCGACGTATAATTATCATAGGTTACATGGGTTCTGGTAAAACCACCGTCGGACGTGCGTTGGCTAAGGAACTCGGTATGCCCTTCTATGATCTTGACTGGTATATAGAGAGCCGCATGCGCAAGAAAGTGTCGCAGATTTTCGCTGAGCGCGGTGAGGAGGGCTTCCGGCAGATAGAACGCAACATGCTGCACGAGGTTGCAGAGTTCGAAGATGTCATTGTCAGCTGTGGCGGGGGTACACCCTGTTTCTTTGACAATATTGACTATATGAATAGTCAGGCACAGGTTGTCTGGCTCAAGGCAACACCAGAGGTGCTCCACCACCACCTGCTGATGGGAAAAGGCGACCGTCCGCTCTTGAAAGGAAAAACGCCCGACGAGTTGATCGCTTATATTCGCGAGCAGCTCCAGTATCGTGAGCAGTTCTACTCACAGGCCCGCTATGTCCTGGATGTCTCGCTGATGGATAATTACGACAAGATAAAGATTACCGTACAGAAACTGAGAGAAATACTTGAAGTCTGAGCCGACGGAAATAATAAATAGGATTGAGGTTTCAAAGAATTATTTACTACCTTTGCAGTCAATACAGTCAATATGAAGAAATGGACAATAGACGATGCCCGCGAGTTGTATAACATCAATGGCTGGGGCACAAGCTACTTTGGTATCAATGATGCTGGAAATGTGTATGTGACACCTTGTAAGGATGACACACAGATTGATTTGCGAGAAGTGATGGACGAATTGCAGCTGCGTGATGTCACGGCACCTGTGCTACTGCGTTTCCCTGATATCTTGGACAACCGTATTGAGAAAACGTGGAGTTGTTTCCGTAAGGCTGCTAAGGAGTACGACTATAAAGGGGATAACTATGTTATCTATCCCATCAAGGTCAACCAGATGCAGCCCGTTGTTGAGGAGATCATCTCACATGGCCGGAAGTTCAATCTCGGACTGGAGGCAGGGTCGAAGCCGGAGTTGCATGCAGTGTTGGCCATGCAGTGCCAGAGCGACTCGGTCATTGTCTGCAATGGCTATAAGGACCAGTCCTACATAGAACTGGCGTTATTGGCGCAGAAGATGGGTAAGCGTATCTTCATAGTCGTGGAGAAACCCAATGAACTGGATGTCATCGCGAAGATTGCCAAGAAGCTGGATGTGAGACCGAACATCGGTATTCGCATCAAGCTGGCATCAAGTGGCAGTGGCAAGTGGGAGGAGAGCGGCGGCGACGCCTCGAAATTCGGACTGACAAGTGCAGAACTTCTTGAGGCTCTGGAACAGCTCGACAAGCGCGAGATGCGTGACTGCCTGAAACTGATACACTTCCACATAGGTTCGCAAATTACAAAGATACGCCGTATCCAGACAGCTCTGCGTGAGGCATCACAGTTCTATATTCAACTTCACAAGATGGGCTATGGCGTGGAGTTCGTCGACTGTGGCGGCGGACTGGGAGTTGATTATGACGGCACACGGTCACCCTCATCTGAAAGTTCGGTGAACTATAGCATTCAGGAGTATGTGAATGACTGTATCTATACCTTCGTTGAAGCGGCAAACAAGAACGGTCTTCCTCACCCGAACCTGATTACAGAGAGTGGACGTTCGCTGGCCGCCCACCACTCGGTGCTGGTCATTAACGTGCTGGAGACGGCCTCACTGCCCGAGATGCCTGAAGAGTTTGAGCCCGATGAGAACTCACACCAGTTGGTGAAGGATTTATATGAGATCTGGGATAATCTTTCGGCACGTAACGTACTTGAGGACTGGCACGACGCAGAACAGATCCGCGAGGAGGTGCTTGACCTCTTCAGCCATGGTATCGTTGACCTGAAGACGCGTGCCGAGATAGAGGCGATGTATTGGAGCGTCTGTCATGAGATTCACGCTTTGGCAAAGACACTGAAGCATGTGCCCGAAGAGTTGATGAATATCGACAAGCTACTGGCCGACAAGTATTTCTGTAACTTCTCTCTCTTCCAGAGTTTGAGTGACTCGTGGGCCATCGACCAGGTGTTCCCCATCATGCCTATCCAGCGCCTGAATGAACGGCCGACGCGTAATGCCACCATTCAGGACATTACCTGCGATTCGGACGGAAAAATTGCAAACTTCGTGACTAATCGTCACAACTCGCATGCACTGCCTGTTCATGCCCTTAAGAAGACCGAAGATTATTATCTTGGTGTATTCCTTGTTGGCGCTTATCAGGAGATTCTTGGTGACATGCACAACCTTTTCGGAGATACGACAGCGGTGCACATCTCGGTGAAGGACGGTCGTTATCATATTGACCAGATTATTGACGGCGAGACGGTCGAGGAAGTGCTGGAGTATGTGCAGTACAATCCGAAGAAGCTGGTCCGACAGCTCGAGATCTGGGTGACAAAGAGTGTTAAGGAGGGGAGGATTACACTTGAAGAAGGAAAAGAGTTCCTGTCTACTTATCGTAGCGGACTATATGGCTATACGTATTTGGAATAATAAACAGAAACTGGAATGATGAAACAGAAACTGACCATTGTTAAAGTGGGTGGTGCTGTCGTTGAAGACGAGGCACAACTGACGCAACTACTGAATAACTTCCGTGCCATAGAAGGGCCTAAGGTGCTGGTGCATGGAGGAGGCCGGCGCGCCACGAAGGTGGCAGCCGAACTGGGTATTGAGACGAAAATGGTTGAAGGACGGCGTATTACCGACGCCCCCATGCTTGACGTTGTGACGATGGTTTATGGCGGCTTGGTAAACAAGCATGTGGTGGCTGTACTTCAGTCGTTGGGAGTCGATGCGGTAGGTCTTTGCGGTGCCGACGCTGATATTTTCTGTTCTGTAAAGCGTCCGCCGAAGAACGGGGTTGACTACGGCTTTGTTGGCGACGTCAAGAAGGCCGATGGTCCGAAACTGGCCTGTTTCATTGAGGCGGGGTTGGTGCCCGTTATTGCCCCGCTGACACATGACGGCAAGGGGCACATCCTTAATACAAATGCCGACACAATGGCTTCTGAGACAGCGAAGGCTCTGGCGCCGTTCTATGAGGTTACATTGATATTCTCGTTTGAGAAGAATGGTGTATTGCTGGATCCTGACGATGACGACTCCGTCATTCCTACCCTGACCCGTCTTGATTTTGAGCGTTATAAGGCTGATGGGATTATCAGTGGCGGCATGATTCCGAAGATTGAGAATGCGCTTGCTGCGGTTGATGATGGTGTCAAACGGGTTGTTATCACGTTGGCAACAGCGATTGACGGTCAGCATGGTACGGTGATTGAAAAGTGAATAAGAAAAGGTAAGGTGTGAAACAAATCAGTTTCCAAAATGACATTCTGCCGCTGAAGAACAAACTCTACAGACTGGCGTTACGCATCACGCTTAACCCTGCTGATGCGGAAGATGTTGTGCAGGAAACCATGATTAAAGTGTGGAACCGTCGGGAACAGTGGACTCAGTTGGAGTCCGTAGAGGCCTTTTGTCTTACCATCTGCCGGAATCAGGCTCTTGACAAGACTCGCAAGATGACGGCTACTGAGCAGAGTCTTGACATGTCTCTGCATGATGCTCCTGACCGGAGTCATTTTTCCAATCCGGAAGACCAGACGGTTATGCAGGATAGAATATTGATTGTGAAACGGCTTGTTGACAGCCTGCCTGAAAAACAGCGCACGGCCATGCAACTACGCGATTTCGAAGGCAAAAGCTACAAGGATATTGCCAACATCATGGATATAACCGAACAGCAGGTAAAGGTTAATATCTTCCGTGCCCGACAGACCGTCAAGCAAAAATTCTTGCAAGAGGAGGATTATGGGCTGTAACTTTTTGTCTGCTTATTCGTCTTACTTATAGGAGCATGATTGTTCTATGACGGACTGTCAAGACTACGATAATATGGATTATAAATACATCGAACAGTTGCTAGAACGCTACTTTCAGTGTGAAACCACGCTGAAGGAAGAGGAGATTCTGCGGATGTTCTTCTCTCAGGAGGATGTACCTGTATGGTTGGCTAAATATCAGCCACTCTTTGGCTATGAGGCCCAGCAGGACGAGCCTTTAGGAGAAGAATTCGATGCCCGTATCCTTGCCTTGACAGAGGAGCAGAGAACAGTAAAGGCTCAGACAATCTCATTAACACAACGCCTCATGCCGCTGTTCAAGGCTGCGGCTGTGGTGGCAATTGTCCTGACGTTGGGCAATGCTGCTCAGGCACCGTGGGAATGGGGATATGATAATCCGAGGGAGGCTGTTGAGGCTCATCGGATGGACTCGGTGAGTATGCAGGGTCCTGTTCAGGCAGAGAATGTCATTGATACGGTAAACATCGTCTCACCGACACTGCCCAAGTACTGAAGACATTATTTCTATGCTTTCTCTAAATAATCATTTGTTAAAACACAACAACCAGAAACTGTGAAGTTTCTATTCTCTCAAATTTTTCATAACATACTAAATTCAGGAAAAAGAAGAGGCCAGTACCGAGATGTCGGTGATGGCCTCTTCGCTATTTCTATTCAGCCTTGTGGAGCCGCAGGTTCAGTTGGTAGAGAGCAGGAACCAGGATGAGGAGCGAGAAAAACACGGCTCCGTAGACGGTGCGACTGCTGCCAAACAGTTCGCTGAGTTGGAGCGAGGGGTCTGGATACAGATTGTAGAAAACATAGGCAAAGGTATTGTTTACCCAGTGATAGACAATGCCAGGTAGGATGCTGTCCGTGCGATAGTACAGCCATCCCAGCAGCAGACCGATCAGGAATGCATGTGGCATCTGGGCAGGGTTGGCATGGATGAGGGCGAAGAGCAGTGCGGAAATGGCGATGGCCATCCAGTGTCGTGGCGTCCACCGTAGCAGAGCACGCAGGACAGCTCCACGGAACACCAGTTCCTCACCCAGCGGTGCAAGAATACCTACGGTCAGGTAGCCCCATCGGTTCTGAAGTATCATGCCCATTTCTTCCTCGATGATGTTGGGCAGTGGTGGCATCATTTCTTGTAGCCATGTCGAGGGGATGATGGCACCGCAGGCAGCAATAGCGCTCCAGAAGAACACCCCCCAGGGGCGCGAGCGCAGATATTGGGGTGACACCTCGGCCCATTTCAGATAAAGGAAGACGATGATGGTGACAATACTGGTGAACGTCATGGTGGCGATGAGCACGGGTATGCTCATGGGCGTTCCTGTTGTCTTGTTGAAGATGCTCCACAGCCCTTGGCCGATAGCCGAGACAATGAGTTGTATGGCAATGAAGGTGACGGTGTAGATAATGGCTTTTTTCATGTTTCCGATGCTTGTAGGTATTGTTCTATGGTGGTGGCGTCTTTGTGCAGTTGTTCTTGAAGCTCTGCTACCGATGCGAACCGTCGTTCTTCTCGGTGATGGTGATGGAATGCCACGGTCATCTGCTGTCCGTACAGGTTGCCAGTATAATTGAAGATATGGGCTTCGAGGCTTAACTGAACGTCATCAAACGTTGGGCGATGCCCGATGTTCATCATTCCAGGCCTCCATTCCGCTGTACCTGCCACACATACTTTAACGCCATAGACGCCTGGTGCAGGGAGCAGTTTTTCCGATGTGGACGGCAACAGGTTGGCAGTGGGGAATCCAAGCTGGCGTCCCACTTGATGGCCGCTGACGATGCTGCCCGAGATAATATAGGGATGTCCGAGATAATAGGCGGCATGTTCTACGTCGCCTTGGCTCAGACAGCGGCGGATGACTGACGAACTGATTTGTGTCCCTTCGTCAGTCAGTGGCTGCCCAAGACAGACATCTATGTCCAGCATACGGCCGTAGTCAACATAGTTGCTAAAGCCTTCGCGGCGGTCGTGGCCAAAGCGGTTGTCATAACCTGTTAACAGTAGCCGTACGTTTAGACGTTCACTGAGTATTTGTTGCATGAACATCTGGGCGGAGAGTGAGGCCATTTCACGGTCAAACGGCAGTACCACCAACTGGTCTATGCCTGTTTGAGACAGCAGGGCTGCTTTTTCGTCAAATGTTGTCAGCAGTTGTGGCTGCCAGTCGGTGCTGACTACCTGACGCGGATGACGGGCGAAGGTGATGACCGTCGTGAGCAGGCCTTTGGCAGCGGCCAGTTCCTTTAGCTGCTTAATCAAGAACAGATGGCCACGGTGCACACCGTCGAAGAAACCGATGGTGGCGGCACTGGCCTCAAGTGGTCTGTTAAGCTGGTTCAAATAGATGGTCTTCATTTCTTCATAAGTCTGCAAATGAGTCGGTAGCCCTCACCAGCCCACAGGACGGGTGAGGTCCCTAAGATAATGTATAGCCAGGTTGTCGCCGGCAGAGGTTCCGTGCGGAACATCTTTCCGCCATAGGTGACGATGAGCCACTGCCCTGCCAGTATCATGGCCAGTACCAGTAGCATGCCACGGCAGCGTAACAGGTAGCGGAAGGCGGAGTGGCGTGAGCCGAGTGTCTTTGCGTTCAGCAGGTTCCACCACTGTAGCATGACAAAGGTTGTAAAGAAGATGGTCAGCTCACGCAGGTCGATGCCCCCGCTTAGTTCTATACGATAGAGGTAGAAGAACATAACGGCAAAGAAGCCGATACCGACGCCCGCTATACCTCTGGCCATACCCGCCGTGATGATGAAGTCTTCTTGTGATCGGGGGGGCTGCTGCATGACCTCACGTGATGGTGGTAACGATGCCAGTGCCATGGCAGCGAACGTGTCCATAATGAGGTTCACCCACAGTATCTGGGTTACTGTCAGCGGCAATTCCGTACCGATGATCGAGCCGCCAAGCACGAGTAGCAGTGCGGCCACGTTTACGACCAGCTGGAAGAAGATGAACCGCTGGATGTTCCTGTAAAGCGAACGCCCCCACATGATTGCGTGGACGATGCTTCGGAAGGAATCATCAATCAGGGTGATGTCGCTGGCGTTTTTAGCAACGTTGGTGCCCGATCCTAACGACAGTCCCACATGCGCATGGTTCAGCGCCGGAGCGTCATTCGTGCCGTCGCCAGTGACGGCAACCACCTCGCCTCGCTGTTGCAGCAGCCTGACCAGCCGTTGCTTGTCGGTGGGCCGTGCACGGCTCATGACCATAATGTCTTCAACGCGTGTGAGTGCTTCCTCATCGCTCATGGCAGCAAAAGCCTCGCCGGTGATGACCGTTCCGCTAATGCCTATCTGCCGGGCTATCTCAGCTGCTGTTGCTGCGGTATCACCAGTCACGATTTTTACCTTGACGCCGGCCCGGCGACAGTCGGAAACGGCTGCAGGGACGTCGGCTCGTAGTGGGTCACTAATGGCACAGACAGCTTGCAGTTGCAGGTGACTTGTCTCGATGTCGGTACATACCCTTGTTGCAAATGCCAGTGTACGCATGGCGCGATGCTGATAGTTGCTGAGTTGTTCCTCGACATGCTGTCGGCTCTCAGACGTCAGGTCGCACATGTCGAGAATCATCTCAGGAGCCCCCTTTACGTAAAGCCTACCGTCAGCTACTGTTGCCATATATTTCTTTTCGGTTGAGAAGGGCAGCTGTTGCCCGATGACGGTTTCGCGACGAATCTTTTCGTAGTCGTAGTCAGTTGGCAGCCAGCGCAGCAGGGCCTGCTCAGTCGGGTTGCCAAGGTCCCGCTGGGCCGTGGTGTTCAGGGCAATAGCCTTGTAGAGCAATTCTTGGTTCTCTTCTCCCTCACCGTTTATCTCCATTTCTGCCACTGTCATGCGGTTCTCTGTCAGTGTACCCGTCTTGTCGGTACAGATGACGGTCACCGCACCCATGGTCTCCGAGGCATCCAGCTTGCGCACCAGATCGTGCGACTTCAGCATACGTCGCATATTCAGTGCCAGTGCCAGTGTGACGGCCATGGGCAATCCTTCAGGTACGGCCATGACAATCAGCGTGACAGCCATCATGAAGTAGCGCAGTACCACTTCAGCCATACCGAGGTAGTCGTCCGTGTGCCACAGTGGCTGTGTCAGGATGTCGTGAACGAGGAATGTCAGGAATGCCAGCATTGAGACGGCACTGCCTATCTTGCTGATGAGCTTGGCCAGCCGCTCCAGTTGGATGTTCAGTGGCGTCTTGACGGCGGTGAGCTCCGTGGCCTGACGCGCTACCTTTCCGATTTCGGTCTGGTCGCCGACGGCCGTTACCACATAGCGCCCGCGCCCGTTCATTACCATCGAAGAACGCAATAATAAATCGCGAGGGTAAGCCTCGTCACCGTTTCCTTGACGATCGCTCACCCCTTTACTTGTCAGCGGTTCGCCCGTCAGCCCCGATTCGTCCACCTGCAGGTCGACTGACGTGAACAGACGGCCGTCGGCGGGCACCTCGTCACCTGTTTCTACAATGACAATATCATCGACCACCACTTCATGGCGTGCTATCTGCTGTATTTTCCCGTCGCGCAACACTTTTACCGGTTGTTCCTCATCGAGGGCTGTCAGCACATCGAACTTCCGGGACGCGTCGCACTCAAAGTAGAAGCCGACAGTCGTGGCGAAGAAGACGGCCAGGATGATACCAACGGTCTCAATGATGTCGTGTCCGAAGAAGGCCATCGTCAATGACACAACGGCCGCCACGAGCAGGATACGGATGATGGGATCCTCGAATTTCTCAAGATAGAGTTTCCAAAGAGATTTCCGGCGTGGCGGCGTCAGTAGGTTTTCACCATATTGTGCTCTGCGTTCACAGACTTCTGACGTCGAAAGTCCGTTGACAAGATGTGCGTTTTCGTTGTTTTTTTCTTGCATACGGCTGCAAAGTTAACCATATTTTCGCTATTTAAGCAAAAAAATTTGCATAATTCGATTATTTGACGTACCTTTGCACTCACAAACCGGACTTGTAGCTCAGTTGGTTAGAGCAACAGACTCATAATCTGGAGGTCCCAGGTTCAAGCCCTGGCTGGTCCACAAGAGTACTCTATTTATTAATCGTTTATTATGATAGGCAAGAAGTATTTGCTGAATGGCCTGGGCGTATTAGCCTTGGGCGTTTTTGCTGTTGGTTGCGGTGACGACGACTTTTTTTCTGACCAGGACGCTCTTAATCATGCCAATGAGATAATTGGAATAGACATCAGCCCTAATCAAGACTGGAGTATGACGTCGCAGGCTACGGCCATCATTGCTGTCAATCAGGATTTTGGTGAGACTTATACCGTAAAGGTCTATGCCAACGACCCGCTGGTTGACAAGGTGGGGCATGTCCTGACAAAGGGCACCATCCAGAATGGCGAGACGTTTACCAAGGTCTTTGACTATGCATCGGCTTCCAAGAGTCTTGTTGTCGGTATTACCAATAGTAAAGGCTTTACATCCTATAAAAGAGGTGTCATTGCCAATAACCAGCTAGTTGTCAAGTTCGGCTGGATAGGCAGTTCCGCGCGGCGTGCCTATAAGAGCATGGAGGAACCCAGTGTTCCCCACATCACCATCCCCGACGACGACTATGCCAAGTCGTTCCTCGAAGGGGCTAAGGAGCCTGACAATCAGAACGTGTGGGATAATCACAATGACGGCTATGAGATTCCCGGAACAGAGGGACACTGGGTGATTGACCAGCAGGCTGGTGTTACGACCGATCCCGTATTGCCCAATTTCGGTTGGGCTAATGACCCTGTTGGCATGATATTATATGACTGGGGAAATCCCAGTGAGGATGACAGGAATTTCTTCAATGGTACTATCAAGCCGCTCCTCGATGCCTATAACAATGCTCCGTTGGAGTATGACAAAGGTAACAAGCCCAAAGAGTATGTTGAGACATTCAACGCCAAGATTGACTTGTTCTATGCCATGTACAATGCGCTTCAAAATGCAGGTAAGACTGCATGGATGAGCATCTGGGGACAGCCGGTCTATGGTGTGTTGTCCGAAGAGGTCAAGCACTGGGAGGAAGCTACTGCAAGCCAGTGGGTAGAGGACGAGACCTATGTCAAGAAGTTCAAGATCACTGGTACTTATGAAAATCTCATCAACGTTCTCTCAACCGAGCAGGCTTATGGTGATGCCCGTACCGTATATATCAGTGGTACATGGACACTTTCCGATTTGGGCTATGGCCAGGACGGCAGTCCCATCACCGAGCAGCGCGTCGGTGGCGGTGCCGTTATCGTTGTCGATGACGGTGGTGTCTTGGATATCCCTGAGGGTAAGATTATGACGTTCGTCAACCAGGCCCGTTTGGTCGTCATGCCTGGCGGCCAGGTGACAGGCGATGGCAAACTCATTGTTACCAATGGTAACGCCGAGGGACTTGAGGGCTATAACGGCGGTACCATCGACATTGGTACCTTCAACAACAATTTCGGACAGTTCTATAACTATGGCACCTTCAAGTGCGACAATCTGGAGGGTGGAGCAGGTTTGAGCGACTTCTTTAACCATGGTGTGGCACATATCGGTTCGTCGGGTCAGGCAGAGTCGTGGGGTGGCAACTATAACACGGCTAATACCCGTGTGTTCAATGCCTG
This sequence comes from uncultured Prevotella sp., assembly GCA_964561385.1. Taxonomy (GTDB): domain Bacteria; phylum Bacteroidota; class Bacteroidia; order Bacteroidales; family Bacteroidaceae; genus Prevotella. The sequence continues at coordinate 13,396 of CAZLPO010000005.1, read as the reverse complement.
CCAGTTCTATGTCGACTACGACATCCGTCTGCGTAACCTCGAGATGACCAGCGGCAGCTACCTCTATGTCGGCGGCGAACTGGCCATGATTGGCAGTACCGACGGCACTTCCGATCCCAGCTATGCTTCCTTGGCCAGCGGTGCACTGGTACGCCTCGGCTCTCTCTGGAATGTCAATACCTCCTGGGTCGGTCCGCAGAGCGGCTATGCCGTGCTCGAGGTGGGGGTGATACATAGTCTTGACTGGACGGGCGAGGGACCTGTGACCCATGGCTACTTCGCTAACAATCTGGCCGTCACCGTCGATGACAAGCAGTTTACCCAAAATGGCGGGCTGCCCGTATATGACAAGCTGACAAACTACGTTGCCAACGGTATTGGTGTCAACGGCAATACCGAAGAGGTCGGCAATGGTGGTGTCGTGATGGTTGAGAGGTATGGTGCCAGCGTCTCCATTCCGCGCGACGACGACTTCGAGGCGGGCGAGGCTGGCTGTACGCCAGGCTATGAGGGCGTTCCGGGTGGTAATCCCCAGGACGACGAGCAGGAAGAGGAACAGGAGCCCGATCCCGATCCAACCCCTGAACCCAACCCCGATCCGACGCCCGAGGTGAACGAGCCGTTCAGCTATGCTTTCGAGGACTCCCGTCGTGCCGACTACGACATGAACGACGTGGTTATCAAGGTGAAGGTCAATGAGGAGAATGAAAACAAGCTCGACGTGACGCTCTGCTGCACGGGTGCTTCCTATAACCTGTATGTTTATTTCAATCAGGCGAAGCTCTTCGGTGGACAGGAAGTGCATGCCGCACTGGGTGGAACCTCAGGCAAGTTTATCAATACGGGCTCGGTCGACCCCGGCGATCCCAACAGTAAGTTCGAGAAATGCGATCCTGTGACGGTTCAGATTGACAAACCTGAGGGCTTCTCTTTCCGTGATGCCGATTTCTGGGTCAAGTCTCCTGAGGGCGAGATTCATCTGGCCACGGAAGGTCAGGATCCGCATGCCGTCCTGATACCGTTCGACTGGCAGTGGCCCATTGAGTGGACCTGTATCAAGGATGCCTATTCCGATTTCGATGCGTTTGCCAACGATGCCACTCACGAGACGAACTCTGACTGGTATAACTACGGCAATCCTAATTACCTTTATTCAGAGTAGGGAATAGTCAGGATATAAGAATAATAGAGGTGGGAGCCACGGCTCTCACCTCTAACTGTTTAGTAGAGTAGCTGTGGATACTGTATTCTCAGATACCAGTCGTTGTTCTGCGTATGGTCTTTCATCCACTCGGCAAACGAGGTGTAGGGACCGAAGACCTCGCCTGTCTCAACATTATAGGTACCCAGCGACATACCCTCAACCGTGTAGCGGAAATCACTTTTGGGAATGATGATGCTCCAGCTGATGTGGTTGTCGTAATAACTCTGTTTACCGTTGTAAATGCTGTGAATGGTCTCGGAGAACTTATAGGCATAGGTATGTGTCTCCCAGAATCCGCCGTTGTATTCCTGGACGATAAAGGGGTCTATCTGGTCGAAGCTGAGGTCGCGGGCCACATTCGGGCTGCGGAAGTTAATGCGGTAGGTTCTGGTCACTGCCGGGATGTTGTTCTTGCTTCTTCCCTCCTGCTCGGTTCGCTCTGTGTTGTAGATATAGGGCAAGACGGATCCCATGGCATCCAGCTCTTTCTCCATAGCCCAGTGGGCGTTCTCAAACAGTCTGATGACCGCCTCCCCCTGACGTCCCTTTATCAGCGACTTGTCGCTATTGAGAGCAGCACGTACGAACGGGTAGCCCTCGTCCATCGGCGTTCCATCGACAATCTCAACGCTCTCCACGTCATCGTAGTTTACCCCGACCAGCTGTATGGCTCCGGCGTACGATTTGTTGGTGCCGACGGCTTCGAGGCTGACGGTCAGGTATAGCTGGTACGACAGTTTCGAGTACTCCTTGCTGATTCTTAGTACCATGTCGTTGTAGTCGAAGTCGGCAGGTATGGGGTAGCCGTCATCAAAAACGTACGAGAAGGTCTGTCGTTTCGTCGGGTTCATGGTGCCATGCTTCTCGAAGGCCAGTTGGTCCAGGTCTATGGCATCAGTACCAATGGTGAACGGAGCCACGCCGAGGTATGTGCCTGCCATGTCTTTGATGGCGATGAAGGCCTGGTCCTGGACGATGGGCAGCGTGTAGGCCAGCGTGGCCTCATAGCCGGTTTGTTGCTTGTTCAGGTAGATCGTACCCTCAGCCGCTATCTCAGCCTCGGCCGAAGTATAGGGGTTGGCGGTCAGTATCTGTACCGTGTATATCTCCTCTTTATTGGTGGAGAGGGTGATGGTGTCGCTGTGCGTGAGGCACCACATGTGTTCCCTGTCCACGTTGTCTATCATGAACTGGAAGTCCACGAACTCATTGTAAATGTCTTGGTCGAAAAGTTCTTTCTCGCACGATACTGTCGTCAGCAGCAATGTGGCGATAAGGGGTATCCAGTGACTTGTCTTTTTCATAAAATTGCTGTTTTGGGGTGTAAAATTACGAAAAACGTGTGAAAGGACAAAGGAAAATCAACTTTTTTTCGTACCTTTGCATCGTTATGGTATTGAATTATATTTGGATTGCATTCTTTCTCATCGCTTTCGCCATCGCATTGGTGAAATTGGTGTTCATGGGCGACTTCGAGGTCTTCCCTGCCATGATGGACTCAACGTTCGCCTCGTCGAAGACGGCCTTCGAGATTTCACTCGGACTGACGGGTGTGCTGTCGCTCTGGCTCGGCATTATGAAGATTGGTGAGCGGGGTGGGGTGGTCAATGTCCTGGCCCGTCTGCTGAGTCCCATCTTCGCCAAGCTGTTCCCCGATATTCCCAAGGGCCATCCCGTTACGGGTAGCATCTTTATGAACATAGCAGCCAACATGCTGGGACTCGACAATGCAGCCACACCCCTGGGACTGAAGGCTATGGAGCAGATGCAGGAGCTGAACACGAAGAAGGACACGGCCTCGAATCCGATGATCATGTTCCTCGTGCTCAACACCAGCGGACTGACGCTCATACCTATTTCCATCCTTGTCTATCGCGCCCAGATGGGGGCTGCACAGCCTACCGATGTGTTCATCCCCATTCTCTTGGCCACGTTCTTCTCTACGCTGGCAGGTGTCATCATCACCAGCCTCTACCAGAAAATCAACCTGCTGAACCGCACCATCCTCCTGACGCTGGGCGGTGCCGCACTCCTCGTTGCCGCCGTCATCTGGGGCTTCGCACAGCTCGACTCCGCGCTCATGAACACGGTGAGCACGTCGGCAGCCAACATCCTGCTGATGCTCATCATCATCGCCTTTATCCTGGCAGGTGTCCGTAAGAAGGTCAACGTCTACGATGCCTTTGTCGAGGGCGCAAAGGATGGCTTCACAACGGCTGTCCGCATCATTCCCTATCTGGTGGCCATCCTCGTTGGAATCGGCGTTTTTCGTGCCTCGGGAGCCATGGATATGCTCATCAGCGGCATCGGCTGGATGGTCGGTGCATGCGGCTTCGATACCGACTTCGTCGCTGCGCTCCCCACGGCGCTGATGAAGCCTCTCTCGGGCAGCGGTGCCCGTGGCATGATGGTCGATGCCATGACTACCTATGGTGCCGACTCGTTTGTCGGTCGTCTGAGCTGCATCTTCCAGGGATCCACCGATACCACCTTCTACATCCTTGCCGTCTACTTCGGTAGCGTGGGCATCGTCAAGACGCGTCATGCCGTTGCCTGCGGTCTGCTGGCCGACCTCGCCGGCATCATCGCCGCCATCGCCATCTGTTATATGTTCTTCTCATAAGACCCATAAGTCCTATAAGTCCTATAAGTCCTATAAGTCCTATAATTCCCAATGAGCAAACTACAGACAATCTTCAAGGATACGGCCATCTACGGACTGTCGAGCATCATCGGCCGTTTCCTCAACTACCTGCTCGTGCCGCTCTACACCGCCCAGCTCTCGGCGGCCTCGGGCGGCTATGGCGTCATTACGAATATGTATGCCTATGTGGCGCTGATACTGGTCATCCTTACTTTTGGCATGGAGACCACCTATTTCCGCTTCACCAACAAGACACATACCGACTCCGAGGTGGTCTACTCCACCACGCTCATCAGCGTGGGTGCCGTCTCAGTCATCTTCGCCGCCCTCGTCGTCATCTTCATCACGCCGATCAGTCAACTGATGGGCTATGCCGATCATCCACAGTATGTCTGGGTGATGGCTGTGACCGTGGCCATCGATGCCTTCCTGTGTATCCCCTTCGCCCACCTGCGCCAGCAGAAGAAAGCCATCAAGTTCGCATCGCTGAAACTGTTGAACATCGCTGTGAGTATTCTGCTGAACCTCATCTATTTCGCCTGGATGGACGGCAAGGATGTGGGTTACGCCTTCTATATCAACCTCTTCTGTACGTCGATGCTCGCCGTATGCCTCATTACAGAATATACGGGTTTCCGTTGGCGGCTCGACACGAAGCTGTTGCGCACGATGCTCAGTTATACGTGGCCGATACTCGTCTTTGGTATCGCCGGTATCATGAACCAGACCGCCGACAAGATGCTCTTCCCCTATGTCTATGAAGGCAGCGATTCGCTGGAACAGCTCGGCATCTACGGTGCCTGTTCGAAGATCGCGATGATCATGGCAATGATCACCCAGGCCTTCCGCTTCGCCTACGAGCCCATCGTATTCGCAGGTGTCAAGGACAAGGACCAGCACGTGATGTACGAACAGGCCATGAAGTACTTCGTTATCTTCACCCTACTGGCGTTCTTGTTGGTCGTAGGCTATCTCGACATCCTGAAATATATCATCAGGCGCCCTGAATACTGGGCTGGCCTGAAGGTGGTGCCTATCGTGATGGCGGCAGAGATTATGATGGGCGTCTATTTCAACCTGTCTTTCTGGTATAAGATCATCGACAAGACCATCTGGGGGGCCTGGTTCTCCGGCATCGGGTGTGCCGTGTTGTTGGCGGTCAACATCATCTTTGTGCCGCGCTACGGCTATATGGCTTGTGCCTGGGGCGGTGTGGCCGGCTATGGTGTGGCCATGCTCACCTCCTATTTCGTCGGACAGAAGTACTATCCCCTTAACTATCCCCTGAAGGAGATGGCCTGCTATGTTCTGCTGGCTGCCGTCGCCACCGCCGTCATGATGCTCGTTCGCGACCACCAGCCGCTGTGGCTCTCCCTTACGGTCAACACCCTGCTCGTCCTTGCCTTCCTCGCTTTCATCATCAAGCGCGACCTGCCATTAAGCAAACTCCCTGTCATTGGAAAAAAATTCAATAAGAAATAAGATATGAAGAAATTACTGTTTTTACTGATTGCAATCCTCTCTCCTCTCTCCTCTATCCTCTCTCCTCTTCGTGCAGCGGCGCCCGATGAGGGCATGTGGACACTCTACAACCTGCCCAACGTGGTCTATGAGCGTATGCAGATGGAGGGTTACAAGCTGCCTTACGACAAGCTCTATAAGGCCGACGATGCCATTATGAAGGCCGTTGTCAACTTCTCCGGCTACTGCTCGGGCGTTGTCGTCTCGCCCGACGGGCTCGTCTTTACCAATCACCACTGCGGCTTCGAGTCCATCCGCAGCCACTCCACAGTCGAGCACGACTATATGCTCAACGGCTTCTATGCCAAGACACTCGACGAGGAGCTGCCAAACGAGAAAATGTTTGTCTCCTTCATGGTCGAGCAGAAGGATGTCACCGAGGAACTCATGGCCCAGGGACTGGATAAGATGACACGCGCGGAGCGCTCCAGTTTCCTCGATTCCATCGAGAACGTCATGTCCAAACAGGTGCGCGAGCAGGACTCCACGCTGCGTGTTGAGCTCATGCCGTTCTACGAGGGCAACCGCTACTTCGTCACCACCTACCGCGACTTCCACGACCTGCGCCTGGTCTTCGCCATTCCCAAGTCCATGGGTAAGTTCGGTGGTGAGACCGATAACTGGATGTGGCCGCGCCAGACGTGCGACTTCTCCGTCTTCCGTATCTATGCCGACCCGAAGACCAACGGCCCCGCCGACTACTCCAAGGACAATGTGCCCTATCACCCCGAGCACTGGGCACGTATCTCCGATGAGGGTTACCACGATGGTTCCTTCTCCATGACCATGGGCTATCCGGGCTCCACCTCGCGCTACCTCAGTAGCTACGGCATCCAGGAGCGCTACGCTGAGAACGCTATCCGTGCGCAGGTGCGTGGCGTCAAGCAGCAGGTCATGAAGCGCCACATGGATGCCTCCGAGGCCGTCCGCATCAAGTACGACTCCAAGTATGCCCAGTCCTCGAACTACTGGAAGAACTCCCTTGGCATGAACAAATGCATCGATTCCATCGGACTTATCGGTCAGAAACAGCAGTTCGAACAGCTGTTGCGCCAGTGGCAGGACTCTACCGGTCTGTTTGTGGGGCAGCTCGACTTCCAGCAGATGGCGCGTTTCTACGACCGTCGTCTGAAGAGCAGCGAGGCCGCCATGTATTTTTCTGAAACCTTCCGCCGTACCGACGAGCTGTCCACACGTGCCATGTACGTCCATAACGGAGCCAAGCCCGTAGGGCACGGCAAGCGTCAGCACATCACCATCAAGGACAACAGCGAGGCATGGGACTACGACACCGATCGTGAGATCCTGGGCACCCTTCTCAAGAACTACCGCGAGAAGGTGACCGATCCGCACTACCTGCCTGCTTTCTTTAAGACCATCGATGAGCGCTTCGGCGGCGACTGTCAGCGCTATGCCGACTATCTCTACGCCAAGTCAGCCCTCTTGAAGAAGGGTAAGCGCTTCTACCCCAACAAGAAGTCGTTCATGAAGGATCCCGGTGTGCAGTTTGGTCTGGACCTGACCACGTTGAGGGCCGACATCAACAACGAGTTCTCCGACGTGCGCGACACCATCAACCTGCAGGAGCGTTATCTCTGTGCCGCCAAGCTGCGCATGGAGGAGGATATGCCCCACTATAGCGATGCCAACTTCACCATGCGCCTCTCCTACGGACAGGTGCGTGAGTACAACCTCGGCGGTCGTCCCTCCGGCTATCAGACGCAGGCGCCCAGCCTCGTGGCCAAGATGAAAAAGGGCGATTCCATCGAGGATTATCGTGTGGAGCCCGAGATGATCGACCTCATGCAGGGAGCCGGCGACATGCCTCTCTGCTTCCTGACCACCAACGACATCACGGGCGGTAACAGTGGCTCACCCATGTTCGACGGACAGAACCGTCTCATCGGTCTCGCCTTCGACGGCAACTGGGACAGCCTCTCCAGCGACATCTTCTTCGACTCCGAGCTGGCCCGCTGCATCGGTGTCGATATCCGCTATGTCCTCTTCATGATGGACAAGTGGGGCCATGCCGACCGCCTGCTGCAGGAGATCAAGGGCAAGCACTAATGCGGTGGTCTACCTGTTTATGTTAAGGGTAAAGATATCATAATATAGGGTCTTAGATGTTAATTTCTAATAAAATCGAGAGGGTGTATGCAGTCATTCACCCTCTTTTTGTATCTTAGCCTATGATTATGAAGAAAAACCTGCTTCCCTTCATATTACTTGCCTGCATACAGAGTCCTTGTATTTGCGCTGAGCTCTATACGGTTATCATCAGCGGTGGGCGCGGTAAGTTGTTCAACCATGAACGCTATTGGAACGATTGCGCTTTCTTCTATCGTACGTTGCGGCAGACGTATCATCTTCCCCAAGATTACATCACCCTGCTGATGGCCGACGGAGATGATCCAGCTCCAGACATGCTTCGTAATGGGGCCGCTGGTTTCATTTCATCACCTACCGACCTCGATGGCGACGGGAAAGCCGACCTCCATCTGGCAGCCACGCGAGAGAACCTCGAAGCCACCTTCAGTCAGCTATCACACCGTCTGACCGCCAATGACCACCTCTTTATATTTGTTATAGATCATGGCGAACGCTCAGATGACGACGAGGCTTTCCTCTGGTTGTGGGACAACGGACAACTTCGGCCTTGGGAGTTGGCTACGATGGTCAATCAGTGTCACCCCGCCACGATGAATATTCTGTTGGGCCAGTGCCATGCTGGGGCATTTGTCGGCCCGTTACAATGCGAAGGACGTATTATCACCACCGCATGTAGCGATGATGAAATGTCATGGTCGTGTCCAGACCGTCCCTACGATGAGTTCGTCTATCACTGGATCTGTGCCGTCGCCCAGTACGATGAGCTGGGGAACCGTGTTGTGTCTGACTTTGACAATGACGGACGCGTCACCATGGCTGAAGCATTCGAGTATGCTATGCAGCACGACCGCCGCTCAGAGACTCCTATCATTACTGCTCAGCCTTGGCAGATAGCTAGTGAGTGGTCATTCGGCAACTTCCTGCGTGATGATGGTATATCAATCGTTGCGACATCCTCTGATCTATCACCACGCTATCACTTGTCTGGTCGGCGTAGCACTGCCTCTGAAACAGGCCTCTATATAGAAAACGGTCAACTAAAATTTAAGCGATGAAGAAACTATTGCTATTATGTCTTACCCTGCTTGCAGGATTGACAGTAAGTGCGAAGCTCACTGCCACCTACTGGACAGCAGATGGTCAGTTGCACAAACTGCCAGAAGAGTCGCAGACACTCTTTGTGCCTGCTGAGGCTGTTGCCGTTGATCTGCGTGGTCATGCTACTGTTAACGTTGCTACTATCAATGTTTCATCTGCCAACCCCAACTGCCTCTACTATTTCGATGCCAACGCCTCGCTGCCAAAAGGACTTCAGGAGACATACCATAATGTAATACTTGGTATGGAGTCGACCATGATCCAAATCAACGAAGACTACGATTTCTACTGTCCGATAACTTTCAACTCCCAGTTTGTGTCATTTCTCATGAGGCCCACTAACGGTAGCGGCCATGTTCAGGGGTACTCGGAGACGCTGGTGCTTCCGTTCAACCCCGAAAGAGCACTATTCTATGAATTAAACGAAGTGGTGGACATGCGTTATTCAAATCTGCTAAAGGTATTTCGCTATGAGCGCTGTGAACATGACTCGCTGGTTTTTTCGAAAGTGAACAAAATCGATGAGATGGAAGCATACCAACCCTACATATTGGGAGCCCGTATCCAATCAAGCCTATTGTTTATGGCAGAGAACGCGGTGGTGCCCATGACGCGTGAGGCCATCATCTACAATCATGGTGGGTACGACATGACAGGCACTACAGTAGCCCGTACGTTCCCAGGTTTCTCTTACATGTATGCGGCTGAAGCAAATGGTTTTAGTCTTGTTTTTGATGGCAGGTTAGCGTCCTTCCGTGCCTGTTTTGTTCCCAGTGACATTTATTACGCCACGGGCCCCGCCTTTTTCCTACCCTTCAAAGATGATATGTGGGAGACAGACTCTGGCTCGGAAGCGACCTCTATTGAGTCCCGACAGCTACAGTTGGCATCAGATAATCTACCCGTATATTCGCTCAACGGTCAGCACATGATCGATATTGACATCCTTCGCAGTCGGCAGCAGACGCTGCGCCGCGGTCTTTATATTGTGGGAGGAAAGAAGATTCTTGTGAGATAGCTGAAAACTGGCGGTATGGCGAACATCGAAGACATCGTTAAACAGATGCAACAGGGTGATAGGAAGGCCTTTGGGCTGTTCTATTCGCTCTGTCGCGAACGACTGCTGACATTATGCCGTCACTATGTCAACGATGCGGTGGCAAATGACTTGTTGCACGATGCCTTCATCCTTATATTCCGTCACATCGGTGAGTTGAAAGATTCTGAGAAGGCCGAGGCTTGGGCCTCTACCATCACACGCAACGTGTGCCTACTCTATCTGCGCGATCAGAAAAAGCAAGCATCCATCGACCTGAGCGAGATAGATACCAATGACAAGTCACTGATCGTCGAATCTGCCCCTGTAGAGTATGACGAACTGCTTCAGCTTATCGACACGCTGCCGGATGGCTATCGTCGTGTGTTTCGCCTGTCTGTGTTTGAAGGAATGAGCCATGAACAAATAGCGACTATGCTGGGCATTAGTCCTCATACATCATCATCGCAGCTTTACCGCGCAAAACTCTCCTTGCGGCGCCTGCTGAGCCCATTGGTACTCCTTCTTGCGGCTGTGCTAATTCCTACAGTCGTTTACAAATGGATTGAAAATAGCGATAAGCATTATAACCAGAAGGTGCAGCCAACTGCCAGGCAACAGAAGAAACCTGTGAAGAGTAGCGAGCATCATGTGACATCACCACAAGGACACCCTCTCGTTGCAGTAGCGACCATGCGTCCATACAAGACAGCATCGACCGTCCCCACAACAGACATCGATGATGCTGTTAATATCAGCGCTACCACAGCCTGTGATACGACTATCAACGATATGACCGTTAACGATACGATTGCCACGACAGAGTCCAATACCATCGTTGCACATCACGCAGAATCTACCGATAATCAACCGTCACTCAAGCATCACCAGAATGCTCGTACCGACCGCTGGAGACTAATGCTGGCTTATAGTGGCATAAATAACAGCGACAACCTTCAGTTGCCCTATGCCGATGCGGATAACAACGAAACTGTCAACGACAGTGTCTGTCACCATCAACTGCCACTTACGCTCTCACTCTCGCTTGGCTATCGGATTAACGACCACTGGCAAGTGGGTACTGGGGTGCAGTACACACATCTTGTCACTAAACAACAAGTGGGTAATACCTATGCAGCCATCCATCACCGTCAGAATGTCAATTATCTGGGCATCCCGCTCTCGTTGATGTGGTATAATGCTCTGAGCCCACAATTATGCATCAACGCTACCGCTAGTCTCACGATGCATCTCCCACTGCGTTCGACGTTCGATAGTCACTATTTGCTACGTGGCATCGCTACAGAGCCAATCACTGAGCGACTGTATCCCGGTATGCAGTGGTCGATAGGCTTGGGCTTGGGTGTTGAATACCAGCTGACCCCGCATATCGGTCTCTTTGTTGAGCCTACCCTGCAGCACTATTTCGGCAGTGACATTGAGACATGGAACACGGCTCACCCCGTCATATTCTCACTTCCCCTTGGTCTGCATCTTAGATGGTAAGATACAATATAGAAGGATAAAAATATGTTAATTTTACGATGGGGCGTGCAGTTTCTTTTGATTATTGCTATCTTTGTAGTTAGAAAGTAGAATATTCTATGAAACAAAGATAAACCCATAAACAAATGAAGCAATTCCTATTTCTATCATTTTTCATCGTCGCTGCCGCATTCACATCGTGCGGCAGCGACGACAGCGACGAGCCGGTGACGCCTCCAGAGCCTGCGGCAGCCGATACCCTGAAGCAAAGCTACTTTGAGCGGGTTGCCCCAGAGTCACAGCCCAGGATGCACATCGAGGGCGACATACTCTACGTCTGCACCAACCATGGACTCTACAGCAGAGACCTGAGAGAGGCGGGCAGCACTTGGCAGCTGGCTGGCTTCAAGGGGGTGCCCCTGCAGGACTATGCCCGACGTGGCAGTGATATCCTGGCCCTGCGCTACAACCAGGAAGGCAGCTACCTGCTTCTGTCGCACGACGGCGGAGAGACCTACGAGGACGTGACGGCCGACATCTTCTTCCCGAATGAGCGCGGGGTGATGCGCTGCCTCGCCCAGCATCCTACCGACCCCAACACACTGCTTGTCTCGACTACCCATCAGGGCATGTTCCTCTCCAAGGATTTCGGGAAGACATGGGAGCAGCTGACTGATAGTCGGAGCGCCGGTGCATCGTTCATTGGCTTTCATCCGGCGCAGCCGTCCATCATCTACGATTGTGGGGAAACAGGCTTTTTCAGCCCATATGTAACGATCAGTTACGATGGCGGAAAGACGTGGGATCGGTATATGGAATTTGATATGGGCGATAATTGCATACATCGTCCAGCGTTCCATCCTACTAATCCGGACCGCTGGTTAGCTGGCTGCGAGGGTAGCGTGATACTCTCCGAAGACAAGGGTCATACCTGGAATGGTCAGAACTACTACCCGGAAGACTTGTTACGTAGTGCTTACTGGTATTTCTCGGCGTTCGATGACGAGCATCCTGACACGGTGTACATGGCTGGAACGGTGGGGGACGTGCCTGGGAGCGGTCATATCAAGATCATGTGCTCCACTGATGGCGGACACACATGGAACCAGCCGATGACGAGAGAATGGAAGAAGGATAGAGAGAATCTGAACGACATGCTACAATACCATGACCGTCTGATCCTCTACACCGAGACCGGCATCTACGAAATTCCCAAGGCCGATGTCATTGCCCAGAAGTGAATGAAAATGAGAAGAATAGTCCTATTATCATGTTTCATGTTGCTGTCGCATGGTATTTCCGTGATGGCGCAGTTATCACATCCGCTATTGCTCAAGGACGGCAAGACATGGAATTATGAGTGCACACACTACAGTATGGATGACCAGGGCAAGCTGCACGTAGAAAAGGTTCCATACAAAGAGTGGATTGAAGGCGATACGGTCATTAATGACAAAACCTATTATAGGATGCATTCAAGTGACCTTGGCTTTCCCGTGATGTCCGAATCCTTCTGGCGTGAGGACGATGGACGTGTGTATGCCTATCGACAGAAGACGGACACGGAAATGCTCATGTATGACTTCAATGTGAAAGCAGGCGATATCATCGGCATTAACGGCTCTAATCATCTTGAGATCAGGAAGGTTGACACCCTGCTTGTACGTGGAATCAAGCGAGCGCGCATTAACGTTGCCGGATTTGCTTATTGGGTTGAAGGGATTGGTGCCTCGGGGCTGCTCGCAGAACCTTTGGGACATGAGGTCTCTGATGGCAATGTGTCCCAACTGCTGTCGTGCTATGAGGATGGTGTGTGTGTCTTCACGTCTGATGACTTCAATGCGCCGTCAATAGGGGACTACCGCCCGTTACTGCAGGACGGGAAGGAGTGGCACTACAGGCTGGAGATGCGTGACGAGGAGAACCCCAGCATTCACATCACGAAGAACTGTCGCGAGATGGTGGCTGGCGACACGATAGTTGGCGGCCTTCACTATTTCAAGCATTATCGCGACAGCGGCGATGGTGAGCTGCGCTCCAGTGATGCTCTCTGGCGTGAGGAAGGACGCAAGGTGTTCGTCCGCTGGAACAGGAACGCGGAAGAGGAGCTCATGTACGACTTCGGCATGAAGGTAGGCGACAAATTTCCCGAAGACGACTACCTGCAGGTATCGTGTATAGACACCGTGCTTGTCAATGGTCAGTACTTCCGCAGGATGAATCTCGGCCGCGCCGTCTGGGTGGAAGGTGTCGGCAGCAACTGGTCACTATCCTATCCCTTCGGACAGCAGACGACCGA
>CAZLPO010000004.1:1639-41059 GCA_964561385.1 uncultured Prevotella sp. | reverse complement strand
CCGTAGTTGTAATACTGCATGCCATATTTCTGAGCGAACTTATAGTGCCACGTATTCTCAATCTTATCACGGTGGTTGCGCACGTAGCTGTCACCGATGACACCAATCTTCTTGCCGCGCAACTCGGGACGGTCGAGATGCGTCTGCATCCACTGCAGACACTTGTCCTGACTGCTGGTGAAGCGCCAGTGGCCGCTCGATGGTGTGATATCGCACTCCTTCTCGCATGTCATTGCGTTCCAAGCTGCCCATACGGATGTCGGTGAACAAGTGTCGTCGTTGTAGCCCCACGACATAAAGGTGGGCACCTTGAGACGGCTGGCGAAGTTGACTACGTCGAAATACTGCAGGGTAGACTCAGCTGTGAGTGTATCGATGTCGATACGCCCGTCCTTATAGAACCCGGAGAAGAATTTCGGCCAACCGCCAGCACGCTGGTGACGGAAGCCAAGCAGGTCGCACAGTGCTGGGTAGAACGGAGCACAAAGCGTGGCTTTCTCGTTAAGTGCTGCCGTCACGATGGTCAGGGCACCGCCCTGCGAGCCGCCTGTCACAATGGCGTTACGACCATCCCACTCAGGTAGCGAGCAGAGGAAGTCGAGGGCACGGGCACATCCGACATAGACATCTTTATAATAATAGGTATCACGCGACGCCATGCCTTGACGCATATAACCATCGCATTTCGCGTGGCGCATGACGTTATAGGCATCGTCGGGAATGCGTGGGTCGTTATCGTGTATCTCTATCTTCATGTAGATCATACCTTGCTTACCAAAGTCATCGGAAGGATTGACCTTCGTACTGCCGGCGCCTGGAGGACAGAGTACAACGGGATACGAGGTGCGAGATTCGAGGTTCGAGGTACGGGGCTTGGTCAGCATTCCATAGAGCCACTTGTTCCTGCCGACATGCAGACGGACGAGCTTGGTCTCAAACCGGTCGTTCGTAGCACCAGGCACGTCAAAATATTCGGGAGCGAGGTCAACGGTACGTGCCTCCTTCAAGGCCTTTGCCCAGAACTGGTCAAAGTCCTTGGGCATTGGGGTGAACGTCTTTATTTGCTCAGGTTCATAGCCCATTTTAACGAGGTCGCCATACTTCTTGCCGTCAACCATGAACTCATACTGACAGGCCAGGAAACCTGGTTCCTGCAGCGTGCCCATAGGGATGATAGCCTCACCATGACGGAAATAGACGGTCTCAAACTGGTCAGGCAGGAACATTTCCGGACCAACCTTGTAGTGGAGTGCTACATCGTGGAGCGGCTGACCACCGATACGTGCCGTAACACGCAGCTCGGCCTGCTCACCTATACGGTAGTGGCTGTCGGCATGGTTAGGCATGGCGACGGTCTCGACAAACGCCTTACGGGGATTGCCAAACTCCTGCTGGAAGATGGCACGCGAAGGTGTTGCACTGTTCAGTACGAGCAGCAAAGCCTTACCCCAGTACTCAGCCAGCTTCTTCGCGCCCTGCTCATTGGGATGCAGGTAGTAGCTACGGCCACGAGCATCCTTCTCCTCAAAAATGTCGGTACGCCAATGCTTCTTGAAGTAGTCGAAAGCATCAGCATCGCCCACATGGACATGGCCGGACTTACAGCGTGCGACAACCTTGTCGAAGCAGCGATAGTACTCCTGGATGAGCTGTTGGCTTTTCTTAGAAGCCACGGAACCATTCTTGGTAACATAGTCGGGGGTGTACCAGATGGGCTTGTTAAGCACCACATGGGCCTCGGGCCAGAGTATCAACAGCGAGTCGATAATGGCACAGAGGTTATTAACATAGTTGTCAGGCGTGGTGTGCGCGTTATGCTTCCGCTCCACAGAATCGTTGGTGCCTAGCATGATGCTAAACACAAGAGGCAGGCCAGGGTGGGCATTCACTAACGAGCGGGTACTCTTTACCACATCAGGGAAATAAGTGGGGTCACCGGTTGGAATCACATCGGCCTTGACAGGCAAGAAGTGGTAGGTGGTCTTACCCGAGCGTCCGCAATTGGCCACATAGACGGTATCAATGTCCAGCTGTGCCGAGAGCCAGAGGCCACACTGAGCTGGTGGGGCGGTCAGTTCACGCTGCTGATGCAACGCACCATAGGTGATGCTGTTGCCAATGAAAACAATGTTGGCGCTTTGCTGCGCGAAGCTAAATGATAAATGACAAATGATAAATGATAAGAAAAACAGCAGTCGTTTCATATTCTCAATCTTTCAATTTCTCAATCTCTCACCGGTATGACATAGAACTTTCGATCTTTCTTGAAGTCAAGCATCCACTGGTCCATGATGACATGATCGTCAAGGGCAATGATCTTCAGCGTGTGCTTGCCCGCCGACACATTAACAGGCGTCTGCTTCAGTGCCTGACCACGTAGCACGCTCAGTTTCCAGAATTCTGAACGGTATTTCTCTTTTAATGAGATGGTGACAGCTGGCTGGTCGTCGATCTGAATCGTGTAGCGCAGGTCACCCTTATCGTTCGGCTGCGTAGGGATCATAGCGGTGTAAAGCACAGCCTCCCCAGCCTGCTGTATTTCAAAGTCGTAGGTCAGCACGCTGCCCTTGGGGATGGCAACAGCATGGTCACTATGACCAAGCATCTCGATCGTCTGCACCGCACCCGCCGCTTTCTGATAGTCAGCAGCATTACGGGCGATAACGCCGTCGGCATCGAACGTCGCCAGATAGTTGGCTGGTTTCACATCAAGTTTTTCCGGCAGATAAGGCACGATAGGCGGATTAAACACATTAAGGTCTCGCGGCATCATATTCATGATACCCTTCCACTTCCCGCCAGTGAGCTGACTGTTGTAGTAGTTTGTTAGCTGCTGGATGTTACGATAGGCCTGCAAGGCACGTGCCGAAGCCTCCTGCATGTAGTCCTCACGGCCTTCCATGGCCTTGCCGGTCTGCCCCTGGTATTTAGAACGAGCCTTCTGGGCCTCTAACATCTTTACCGCCATCCAGTAGCCCCCCTTGACAGGGTAGCTCACGGCAGCGAAATAAGCATCGCGAAGATCGGGACGGATGGTCTTCTCCACCGCCTCGACGGTACGCACAACCGCCTGGTAGTCCGCTAGGTAATTCTCCAGCTCACCACCGAACTCCGTCAGCGAGAACTCAGTATCGACCACCTGCGAACGGCCACGGGGATAGGCCTTGCGGTCGGCCAGCTCCACCTGTGTCCAGCCCATGAACTCAGGCTTGCGGATAGCGCAGAGACGGTAGAACTCACGCATGGCGGGGGCCAGCTTCTGACCAGCCTCCTGGCCAAATTGTGTACAGAGCCACTGCTCCAGATGGCCCGACAGTGTCGATGGGTTTACTCCGTCGATGTCCCACGCCATATCCAGGAAGAACTCCAGGTCGTAGGCAGCCACCTTGGGGTCGTGGACGTTGACAATCCACAGACGGCGGCAGTTATGGTCGTAGGCCGCCTTCATCTCCGAGTAGACGAGTCCCGGCTGCGTCGTCGTCAGCCACAAATAGTCGTGGGGACGGCCCCAGTACGAGAGGTGGTAGTAGACGCCTCCCCCACCCTGCCGCTTCTGCTGCTCGGCATCGCTGAGACGCGTCATATAGCCATAATTGTCGTCACACCACATCAGCGTCACGTCATCAGGAACGCTTAAGCCGTTCTCATAAATCTCGAGCACCTCTTTATAAGGGATAAAGACTTGGGGTACGTTCTCGACGTCCTTACGGTAGTACTTGCGGATTAGCTCGCGCTGGTCGTCGATGACCTGCTGCAGTCCTTCCAGTTTCTCCTGTTTGGTCTTTACACCCTCCATGGAGCCGTCGTGGATGCCACGCATACCTATGGTAAAGAACTCCTCGCTGCCCTTTACCTCCTTCAGGCGCTCTATCCAGTACTGCTGCACCTGCTCGCGGTTAGTGATATAGTTATACGGACCACGCTGAACGTGATCCCACTCTGCAACGTTGTTGCGCAGGAGAGGCTCGCAGTGGCTAGTGCCGATGAGGATGCCACAGGAGTCGGCCATCTCCTTGTTACCCTTAATAGTGAAGAATCCCGGCGTACCGGTATGCATGCCTGGCCAAATGGTGTTGGCACGCAGACGGAGCATCAACTGGAAGATGGCCTTATAGGTCTTCGGTCCCATTTGTCCGAAGACACCATTATTCTCATAGTGTTTCCATGCCCAGTTCCTTAGGCTCCAGTCCTCGTCATTGATAAAGATGCCGCGATAGGCGACAGACGGCGTATGCTCCATCACGAAGTCGGACGGCAATTCAAGACGTGTTTTCTTTTCAGGGACGACATCGCCCCACCACACCCATGGTGAGACGCCGGCCATACGGCTCAGTTCCAGCAGGCCGTATGCAGCACCACGTCCGTTATGCCCCTCCACCAGTATTTGCCGCTGTGGGGTCACACTGATGCGGAATCCGTCATCACTGCCACGTCCCTGACGGACTATAATAGTGGCATGACGGGCTGACACGGCTTTCATGCCCGTTACCTGCTGCATGTCGTCACGGAACATCTGAAGGGCGATGCTTACTACAGGGTCGGTCTTACCAACGACCTGATAACTGATGGGGTGTTGCCCGTCGAACCAGATGAGCTGCGCCCTCACCGCAGACAGAGTGAGAGCGGTAAGGGCGCAGATGGTGAGAAGTCGTTTCATTTGAGACTACTTAAAGGGTAAATACCAATTATTCGGATCGGTCAGTGCGACAGTGGGCTGCTTATAGGCGAGCTTGCGGCTCAGCCACAAGGATCCATAGTCAGAGCCATAGAGTGCGGCGGCATTCTTATGGCGTGCGAGTCGACAGAGGTCGAACCAGCGGTTGCCCTCAAAAGCGAACTCGAGTGCATACTCATCGCAAAGCAAGTCCTCGACGGCGTTGATGGAGTCAGCCTTTGTCGTTGCGACAGGTACGCCCTGTTCGCGCAGTTCGTTGAACTTTTTCTCCACGATACGCTGCATGGTATAGGGTGATGAGCCTGTGAGATAGCTGCTACGTCCGAAGTCGCTGGCTGCCTTTCCGGCGCCATGACAGTGGATGCCGTATGCATTCTGATAGGGGAAGAGGTAGATGTTCTCTGCCGAGAGCAACGGATAGGTCGTCTGCAGCATCTGCTTGGTCTCGTCACTAATATAGTCAGCATAGGTCAGCAGATTCTCGCTGAGACCATCCTTGAGGATGGCGAAGGCCGCATCGGGGTAGCCGAGACGATTGAAGGCTTCGGCGAGATGGAGCAGGATGGTGCTGGTACGATAGAGCACGATGTTGGCATACTTGTACTTGTTGATCCAGAGCATGGTACTATCGTTGACCAGTGACTGCTGCACGACACTGCGCAGGCGCATGTCGCCGGCTGCTGAGATGCGTATGGAGTCGCAGTCTTGCTGTCCGCCCACGGCATAATAGTAGTATTCGGTAGAGTCAGAGAGGAGGTTGAGTGCATCGGACGGCAGAATCTGTATCTCGCTCATGTAAGGCTCACGCATACCGACATCACTCTTCTCCTCAGTGGTAGCATAGTAGTTGAAGCCGAAGGCAAGCGGCACGACGGTAGTCTGTCCGTTCTGTGCATTGACAGCCATGGGGATGTAGGTGATGATGTCGCTGGTGGAGTTACGACCAAAGATGCCTGACCATGCAGGTGAGGTGGTGATAGTGGTCTTAATCTGCGTACGATCAGGGAGGTCGCTGTCCTCGATGGTTCCCACGCGGCCAGTACTAAGATACTTGGAAGCCATGGGTGCGAGGAACGGCGAATTGACGGTGGTAGCCACCTTCGTGAGGTATGTGACGAAGTGACGTGCAGCACCGGCATAGTCGCCTATCTCAAGGTACATATCTCCGAGAATGACGTCAACGGGGATGAAACACTTCTTCGGGAGATAGGACTTTGCCTGACTCTCCCAGTTCGGTGAGCCGATGTTATGACTGGAGGTAAGTCCGTAAGCCGGAACGTCAAGACCCGTGTACTGCTCGAGGTCAGGTGCGAGCTGTGCGACGATGCCATTGAGGTCAAGCTCGGGGAACTGGCTACCATCAATCTGCGATATTTCGGTCAGCGGTACCGTGAAGAACGGCACCTTGCTATAGTTACGTCCAAGCTGCAGATAGGCCCAAGCACGTATGGCCTTGACGGCCGCATACTCGTTGATGACGACATTTGTCGAGCCGGTGTAGAGCGCCGTGTCGCGATGAGCAATATAGTAGTTGCAATTATTGATGACACGGTAGTAGACGTAGGCTGAGTCATAGCGGTTGGCCGTAGTAGCTGAGAAGTTAGCCAGCTGCCGGAGGTTGTTGTCCGTATAGAACGTAGTCTTGACCAGGTCGCCACGCATCTCGCCTTGGAACACATACTGGTCAGCGAGCTGCTGCATGGCCTGCAGTATGCCGTTGGCGTAGAAAAGCGAGTCGGTCTTCTGCAAGATCTCAGGTTCGATGTTCTGTCGGGAGCTGTCGGTCTCAAGCATATCAGAACATGATATTAAGAGGAGAGAGGAGAGAGGAGAGAGGAGAGAGAATACTGCCATCATCACCATCTTCTGCCAGTTCTTATTGTTTTTCTTGATTCTCATAATTCTTAATTTTTATTTGCCGAGGCAATAACTATTAATTCTTAACTCTTAATTCTCAATTCTTACAAGTTAATCTTCAAACCCAGTGTGAACGAGCGGCTCTGTGCGAGGTTGCCCGTGTCGATACCCTGAGAGAAGACGCTGTTGGCGACGGAGAACTCAGGATCGGATCCCAGGTACTTAGAGAATGTGAGCAAATTCTGTGCATCGGCCCATATGGTCAGGCCCTGCAGCCATGTCCAAGAGCCGGGCACAGGCACGCGATAGCTGAGCATGACGGTCTTGAGGCGCAGATAGCTGCCATCCTCAATCCACCGATCGCTGAAGCGGTTGTTGCCCATCGGGTCGCCATAATTGACGCGTGGGAGAGAAGCCTGCTGTCCCTCATAGCGCCAACGGCCGACCTCTGCCACCTGCTGGTTGTAGAAGTTGGAACCGGCATTGAGGATGGACCGCTGATAGTTATAGACATCATTTCCGAGTGAGTAGTTAAAGCCGATGTTCAGCGTAAAGGCTTTCCAGCTAAGCGTTGCAAAGATGTTTCCATAGATGTCGGGGTTAGGATCACCAATGATGGTCTTATCGGCATCGTCAATCTTTCCATCGTTATTGAGGTCGAGGAAGTGCACATCGCCAGCAACGAAGTTATGTGCATTACCAGCATTATCCTCCATGTACAGATAGCCACCGTTGCCAGCTGCTTTTGCCTCAGCATCCGTAGAGAAGACACCCTCGGTCTTGTAACCATAGAAGAGTGCGACAGGATTGCCGACGGAGGTTATAATGTTGTTGTCGCCATAGACGGAAGTGGTATACTGTCCATCCGGCAGTTTTGTCACCTTATTCTTATAGTGTCCTACAGACGCACCGACTTCGACATTCCAGTCCTTGCTGACAACGGGTTTGAAAGTGACCGTGGTCTCGAAACCCGTATTCTGCAGGTCGCCGCCATTGCTCCAGTAGCGGTTGATACCGCCGATGGGATTAGCGAAGGCTTTCATGGTCAGCAGGTTGGTGGTCTTGTGGATGAAGTAGTCGAACTTCACGCCCAGCCGGTTGTTGAGCAGGTAGCTCTCAAGTCCGACATTGAACTTATTGGTTTGCTCCCACTGTATCTTGTCGTTACCGATGTTGGTCAACTGTGTACCAATGGCATCGAGGTTGTAACGGACAGTGGTATAGCTGGTACGGGCTGCATAGTTGGAGATGCCATCATTACCGCTGATGTCATAGCCAGCGTTCAGACGCAAGTAGTTGATACCTTTGCGGAACGGGAACCAAGACTCATTAGTAAGTATCCAGCCCAGCTGAATGCTTGGGAAGACGGCCCACTTCACGCCGAAGAGTCCGAGACCATCGGCATTCTTACCGAATCGGCTGTTAGCTTCGCCCAGAAGCGAGAGGGTGGCAAAGTAACGGTTCATGTAGTTATAGTCCACATTGCCATACCACTGAATCTGCCGCCACTCGTCGTTGGCGCCAAAGATACCACGATAGCCGCTCCATCCGAGCGACGGGTTCTTGTCGCTGGTCGATCCGTTGGCCTGTACGGAGAGGTCGTTGTTGTCGTAGGTGAACTGATTATAGCGTCCGCCGACAAAGGCCTTCACGGTGTGTGCGCCATACTGGTGGCCCCAGTCGAGCTGCAGCTTGCCAACGATGTTGTTCTCCTTGGCAAACATAGACTGTGTCATGGCATAGACGCGTCCCAGTCCAGCGATGTTGAACGATGGCACGCCAGTGTAGGGACGGAAGTAGCGCTGCGAGTTACGATTGAGCGTATAGCTCACCATGGCTGTCAGCGAGAGGTCGTTGGTAATCTGATAGACCGGCTCTACACGCACATTGAAATAGGTATTCTCAGCTTTGTTCTTATTGTCACCCTTGCCATAGTGAAGAATGGAAACAGGGTTCGCCAGTGAATAGCCGTTGCCCAACTGACTATAGAGGTCATCATAGTCGGAGAGCAAGTTTGAGAAGCCTCCCTGTCCGCCATTGAGCAGTTTGTTGTACTGATAGGGTGCCACAAGCGGAGACTTGATCATGGCGAGTGCAATGGGTGAGGCAACGGTGCCTGCCGAGAAGTCCTCCGGCATACCATTATCCATGACCGAGTTATTGGTACGTGCTATTGAGATATCAAACTTCGTCTTAAGGTTCCAGAGGATGTTGATATCAGTATTGAAGCGTACGTTCATGCGGTTGAAGGAATTTCTCTTGGCCGCATACTGCGCATCCACATAGCCCACGGAGAGGTTGTACATACCGATGTCGTCACCACCTTGCACATTGATGCTATAGTTCTGTGTGAGCGCCTCTTTATAGACATAGTCACTCCAATCGGTGTCATTATGATACATGTGATAATAATAGCCGTCGGGATCATCGTTGAGAAAGCGCAGGTTAAGACTCTTCTCTTGGATACCGTCAATGGTACCAAGCATCTCTGTGGCATAGACACGATACTGGGCAGCATCCATCAGGGTGGGCAGACTCGGCACCATGGTAATGCCAGCCGATACATTGGCATCGATGCGCGTTGCCATGGAGTGTCCACGCTTGGTCTCAATGAGCACGACGCCATTGGCACCACGGGCACCATAGAGAGCCGTCGCATTCTTCAGGACCGTTACCTTCTCAATATCATCGGGTGCAATATTCGAAAGGATATTATAAATCTGTCCGTCATGCAATGAATAACGGTCACGCTGCATATCCTGCTCGACGCCATCGACAATAATGAGTGGCTGAGCATCGGCTGTGATGCTGTTGAGACCGCGTACAAACATAGATGCGCCTGCGTCGAGGGCACCTGAATGCATGATGCTACGCATGTCGGCTCCTAGCTTACTGGTGATCTCGTTATCCACGGTGATGCCGAAACGGTCAATCTGTGTTTCAGCCTTAGCCGTATAGGAGGTCGCCTTGCCGTACATAGGCAGGAACTTGTCGCGCATCATCTGGACAGCGACCTGTTGTGTGGAGTCACTGGCCAGAACAGCAATCTGCTGCGGCATATAACCAGCGGAGTGGGCATAGAGTGCCGTGGTAAAGGTTGGCACCTTGATGACAAACGTACCATCCTCTTCGGTCATAGCCGTATAGCGAAGATAGCCGAGCGCCTGGAGCTGTACGCCAGCCAGCGGCTTCTTGGTTGCCATGTCAGTGACCACGCCTTTGAGCGTCACAGTCGGATAACTGGCCTGTGTTGCTTTGCGTGTGGGCTGCTTGATGGCTGTTTCCACTTCTTCCAACTCATCATCATCGTCGGTTTGTGCCATGACAGGCAGCGCACTGATTCCGAATGCCAGTGTGCAGAAGAAGAGTCTGTGACCCTTGCTCTGCCAAATGTTGAATATGGTGCTCTTCATTTTCATTTGTTTTTCTCTTCAAACTCAACCAGTTCAACAGGCTTCATGATGATAGCCCACATACGGACGTCGCGTGTATAGGACGCCATCTGTGTCTTGTTAAAGACATTGATCGGTGAAGTAACGTGAATACTCGGGAAATAGTCGTTACCCAGACCTCGGTAGCACACTGGGAAGGTGAACTCACCAAGATAGAGTGTATCAGTGACATAGGGATTGTTCTCGTAAGCCGTATTCATATTCAGCGTCTTGGGGTTGTTGTCGCCTTCCTGAGCGCTGAAGTTATAGGTGGCAAGATTGCCGTTGGCTGCACAGTAGCTGAGTGAGAAGTTCAGCTTATTGGGCAGGGTGTCGTTAGCCATCCGGGCCGCAGGCAGGAATACCGCATAGAACTTATAGGTTGTTGACTGCACATTAGGCAGGGTCAAGTAGAAGTCGGGCTTGGCATAGGGGCCGCTCGGCTCTATCCAGAGATAGCGGAAGTCCTCGAGCTCAGGCCCGAACACATAGTCCATGTTCGTTGCGTGCAC
Organism: uncultured Prevotella sp.; assembly: GCA_964561385.1. GTDB lineage: Bacteria > Bacteroidota > Bacteroidia > Bacteroidales > Bacteroidaceae > Prevotella. The sequence continues at coordinate 30,584 of CAZLPO010000004.1, read as the reverse complement.
ATTATGGATATACGCCGTGAAATAGCTACCAAGGTAATTGCTGATATAGGCATCAATCTCCGGACAATAGACCTCCCAAGGACGGAAGGCCAGACTGTCGACAATACGTGCTGCACCATTGCTCATCTTCACGGCCTCGCCCCGTGTCTGTGCCAGCAGTTCGGTGGGGTTCGAGAGTTTCGACCTGGTAGTGGTACGCAGCGTGTCGCTACCCAGATAGGATGGTGTGCCCGTCAGCCACATGTTATAGCCATCGTTATTGCTGAAAATCAGGTGACGGGCAATGGCCATACGCGACAGGGAGTCGGACATATAGGCCGGATCCACCGACACACTCTTGCTGGTGGTTGCCGTTGCCGAAGAGAGGTTTGTAGCATCCAGCACGGTAGTCTTGGTAATGAAATTGAACTTCTTCTTGACGGTCTTATAAAGATCCAGATAAGCCGTATTGGTGGGCATAAGGAACGTATAGGAGCTATCCTCGTTCTCAATCTTGGCGTTCAGCGTGCGCAAGAGCGAATTGCTGGTCACCATGACAGAGTCGATATAGGTCTGCACACCATCGACCATCGGTCCCTTGACACTGGCATCCTGATCGAGGGTGGTCAGCTCGTAACGCAGGAAGTAGTTACGCAGGGAGTCGATATCATCGGCCATGCGCAGGTACTCATACAGATTGGGATAGTACTGTGCAGCACCGTCAATGAGGTGCATGATGCCGTTGTTACTGGGCTGATTGGGCAGGCTGACAGTCACTCCATCATAAGTGTAACTGCCGTCTCCAGCAAACGTGAACGACTTCTCGTTCAACGTATGAACACGTTCGTTGAGATAGCCCGTAGCGTTATGGCTGTATTCTGCCACATGACTCTTGACAAACTGCTGAAGCAAGTCATCAGCAGACAAGCCGTCATAAGCGGACACGTTAAACGACCCGTTGACGGGTGCCCACACAGTGTAGGAGCGTGCGTTGAGCAGTTCCTGCTGGAAGCCGGCCCTCGTCACCAAGGCAGCGAAGTCGCTTAACTGCGGGTTCTCCGAGATATTCTCCCACAGCGTCTTGTTACCCGAGGCTGCCGCATCAACGGGGGCCTCGTTGTAATCGCTGAAGTCGGAGCACGATGTGGCAGCAAGCATGCCAGCTGCCATCATCGCAATACCTATATATTTATTCTTCTTCATAGAATCAATTCTTAATGCTTAATTCTTCATCGGCCAAGCCGATCACTCTAAACTCTTAACTCTAAACTCTTAACTCTTTAGTACCAGTCCTCGGAATAGGTATCGTTGTCCACCACGTCGACGGGAACGAACTCAATATAGTCGAACTGCCACTTCAAGTCTGTCTCGTCAGAGATGACGTTCTTGATGCGGAACCAATAATCCTGACTCTGCTTCATATCGAAGCGTCCCATAATCTTACGGAGCGACGCATTACGCTTATCGCTGCGCTGGTTGACCTCCACACCGCCATCATGGTTCTCGGGGTGGTCCTGATAGCTGAACAGGCCGCGCATATAACCACGGTTGCGCAGGGCGGCATCAGTGGCAATACCCATATCGTCCTCCTCGAAGAAGGTGGTGGAACCGATACGCGGATCACTGATGGGGATGCGCACATCGAGGGGGATGTCGATGGCCACCATACTGGAGAGGCTGCGCGAGGTTCCCATATAGAACTGCATCATGCCACCATGGCTCATCGGCGTGTAGAATATACGGAACTCATAAGTGCCTGACGGTACTGGCGGCAGTTTGATGGCCAGATCGTAGTTACCCCATCCCTGGAAGGTGTCACCCTGCCAGGCGTTGTAGGCACCTTTAATATTATAACGGAAGCGGTTCTCTGAGGTGTAGCTGACCACATTATCGAAGAAATCGAGCGGGAAGGCCACACGGTTACCGCTGCCGCCACCGTTCTTGGCGCTCATCTCTGTGGCGTTCGACATACGAATGCCGTTATTGATGAACTCCACGAGGAACGTGGTGGAGTCGAAGCGCATACGCTCGTGGAGGACGCCCTTCGGCACTTGACGGTCATAGACCAGCATCCCTCGCAGACCATGGATATAGCCGTTATAGGCTGAAATATTCGTATCAAACTTCAGGTCAGTGTCTGTTGTGCGCGCTACACGGACGCCGGCAGAAATAAGCTGATGGATACCGTAGTCACCTACCAGTGCGCCAGTATTCGCGGCCGTCTCCGTTCCCAACTCGTCAGTCAGCGTGTTGAACGTACGGTAGCGATTGATGAACAGCTGACTGCCCGTAGGCTGCCAGATCTTCATCAAGGTCTTGGGCAGCATGGTCTCATAGTAGTCGAAAGGCTGGCAACCATTCGTATAGTTCCAGTTGTTCACCCAGCGCGAGCTGTACTCGAACACCAGTTCGTTCTGCGGCATACCGGCATAGAGGATGTGGTAGGCCACAAACATATTCAACGCGTTGAAACGGTTCGTATAGTCCGTACCGGTGCTGACCGTGTTACCGGTCTCGTCCAGATAGTCATACCACTCAGCCGCATTGCCATACACACGGTTGGCATAGGCAATCAGGTCGTCGATGCTGTTGATGCCGTTCTTGGCCATCACCTCATCGGGCTCGGCAAAGACCGTATACTTCACCTGGCACTCCTCCGGCCAATACAACGGGTCACGGGTTGAGTTATTGTCATTACGATCGGTAATGGTGTAGGTCTTATCCTTCTTAGCACGGACAATAGAGTCAGCCAGTCCCGTCAGGCGCAACGCCTTGGTAAAGATGCTGTACTCCGTATGTCGTTCCATCTCGTCGATGAGAACACGGGTGCTGCGGGGAATCACCTTATTAATAATATGTACGATACCATTGGTAACCAAGGAGTCGGGCTCAATGATAACAGCCTGCTTCTCAATCACAACCATACCGCGGTAGATCGATGTGGTATCAGTCAGACCAGCCGTCTGGACGGGACGTCCTAGCATCGTTGCAACCGTCGTACCACCGCCACCCATCTCAATGGTGTTATGCACACCACTGGCCAGGTGGTACTTGGCAATATCGTTACAGAGCGAGTCGTTCAGGCCCTCCAGCGAATTCTCCGTCATGCCGTTATGTGCGATAGGAGCCTCGGTATCGTTATAAAGACTGTCGATATACGCGGCAATGGCCTCATTCGTCGGAGCGAAACAGGTATATTCGCCGTACGACGAGAGTGTGCGGTCCATGCGGACACGACTCAGGATATAGTCGAACGAGGTCAGCTCACTCTTACGCTTGATGTAGTCAGTAGCCGTCTCACCCGTTGCGGTGTACAAGTCCGACTCATCCGGCTCAGGGTTACAGCCCATAAGTCCCATAAGACCCATAAGACCCATAAGTCCCATAAGACCCATACGACGCAATATCTTGCAATAGTTATTCTTCATTGTCGTTCCTCCTTCCTTTAGTATGATTTTTCATATTCACTGGTGTTCTTGTATGCCGGGTTCTGGCGCAGCAGCGGACAAACGATGATGTCACGGTTAGGCACCGGCAGATAGAGGTAGGCCTCATTCTGCATCTTGGCCACGATGGCCGGGGCATCAGTTCCACGACTGCGGGTCATCACACTCAACATCTCAGCATAGTTGCCAACGGGCTTGAAGTTGGCATCGGCATCCATCTGCTCAGCATAGGTGCGACTGTAGTCGACACCATTGATGTGGCGGTAGTTATAACGCAGCAGGTCATACCAGCGCTTGCCCTCGAAACAGAACTCACGCAGACGTTCCTGCATGACAAGGACCTCCATCTGGTCCTTCGTGAAGCTGCGGTATGAGTTCCACTTCATGGAGTCTGCCAGATTGTCACGATACAGTGAGCGCGTATTGACAGCCTGCACCAGATTGAAGGCCTCGCGCAGACGGGTATCCGTCTCATCGTCAGCATTGGCCAGCTGTACCAGAGCCTCTGCACGCATCAGCATAACGTCGGTCAGACGATAGACGGGATAGTTCTCATCAAGTGCTGCCGTAGTCCACATCTGGGCATCGCGCGTCTCCAACGTCTTGGTCGAGACGGTCTTGTTCGAGACCATCTTTCGGACATCGAACTTATCCTCGCCGCCGGAGAAAACGGCTGCGTAATAACGCAGGTCATTCGTGGCAAACACGCTGCTGTTGCCGACTGCCGTCACCTGACTGGGCTGGGAGCCAAAGATGCTTCCCGCCTTGAGGAAGCCCTCACTGCTGTTTCGGTATGCGTTAGCATTGGCCGACCACTTATAATAATAGTTTGACAAAGCGTAGTTCGCACGACACTGTAGCTCAAAGATGCTCTCCTCAGCATTCTGGTCAACGAAGAGTGCCTTGTAGGCCTCATCGCCGTCAGCCAGCGGATATGGTTTTTCTTCCACCTCGTTACGTCCTTTCTTGTGCTGGGCTTTCTTCGAGTCAATCACCTGGTCACAGAGATCGATGCACTTCTGGTAGTCGGCAGCGCTGTGATTGACGGATGCACGCCACAGGTAGATGTCAGCCAACAGCGTGTTGATGGCATCACGCGACATCCAGCCGACGCGGCGCCACTCACTGGTAGTGTAGCTACGCGAGTCAACAGCATTGGGAGCCGCCTCCTCCAAGTCAGCTATGCAGCGGTCCAGCACATACGCAGGCGACGATTGTGCCTTCAGCATGCTCTGACTACTGTTCATGTAAGCCTCATCCGAATAAGGGACGTCACGGTAGTTGCGTACCAGATAGAAGTAACACAGTGAACGAAGGGCCAGCATGTGGGCGCGGTCAACGAGATAGTCGCCCTGCGTGTAGTTAGGATCCACGCTCATCACCTCTTCGGCACGCTCCAAGACAATGTTACAGCGGTTAATGACTGAGTAGAAAGCCGCCCAGTCAGCATAGGTACTGGTCGTCTGCATATTCACGGCAGCCATCTCCGCCAGGGCGTCAGTATACGAACCCGTAGACTCGCTACCCATGACCAGTTCGTCAGAGCGGAAGTCACCCCAGACGATGAGGCGCTCCAGCACATCCTCGGCCACCATTCCCTGATAGGCCGCATTGACCATCGAAGCAACGTCAGCCTTCGTCTGCCAGAAGTCCTCATCGACCGTTTTGTCGTCAGGCAGGATGATGGTATCGAGACACGACACAAGCATCAGGCTGGCAGCTATCATTGAAATATATTTCCTCATATTCTTCATCATTTATCTTTTATCATTTTTCATTTAGACCGCAGGTCGCTTAGAATCCGACGTTCAGCGTCACAGTAAACTGCTTTGAACGCGGGGTCTTGGCCTGGTCGCGAGCGGGATAGTAGCCCGAAGCCGAAATCTCGGGGTCGGTTCCGCTATACTTGGTCCACACATAGAGGTTGTTGATAGAGGCATAGGCCTGCAGATTGCTCAAGCCCATCGACTTAATCCACTTACGGTCGAAGTTATAGGCGACCTGAAGGTTCTGGAAACGGACGAAGCCGCCGTCTTCCACATAACGGTCACTGGCCTGGAAGTTCCAGCCAGAATTATACAGAGCACGTGGCATCGGTGTCACGTCACCGTCCTTGCGCCAGCGGTAGTTCACCGTGGCACTCTGGTTATTCGTTCCGTACATCTGCTCCAGACTCATACGGGCCAGGTTGATGACCTTGTTGCCGAAACGGTAGTTGAAACGTCCCTTGATGCTCCAGGGGCCATAGCGCAGTGTCAGGTTAAAACCACCATTCACCTTCGGCAGCGAATTGCCTAAGTAAACAATGTCCAAGGCATTGAGCTGACCATCGTGGTTGATATCCTCATAGATGGCATCACCACCCTGGAACTTATAGCGGGGAGAGCCATCGCTATAGTCATAGACCATACGCTGGGGCTCACCGGTGTTGGTCATGAGCACCTTACCGTCACTACCGATGGCGATCGGAGCGGTCTTGCCACTGGCAATAAACTCATTGAGCCAGTTCTCGTACTGCTCCCTGCTGAGATTATTCTCCTTCTGGTAGTTCTCCAGGTAGTCGTAGGTATACTGATAGACACCTTTGTATCGGAAACCATAGATTGAACCCAGCGAGTTGTTCAGCTGCACTCGGATGGGATAGGAGGCACGGGCCGTGGCATCCCACGTCGTACCGTTTATCGACTCCAGCACACTGGCATCCATCTCTCTCAGGAGGTTCGTGTTCTGGGCGATGTTGAGTCCGAAGTCGGCCGAGAACTTACCTATCTTAATAAATTTCCTAGCGTTGAAGTTCAACTCCCATCCCTCGTTGGTCATGCGTCCCACATTAGCGTAGGCGATAGACGAATAACCGGTGAACGACGGGATATTGATACCTTGCAGCAGGTCAGTGGTGTTCTTGTAATAATACTCCACCTGCATGTCAATGCGACCATCCAAGAAGCCGAGGTCGACGGCCAGGTTATAACCCGTGGTCTTCTCCCAGCGCAGGTCGTCGAGTTTCAGCCCGTCGAGCGTGGCAATAGTCTCCAGTCCGGACGAACCCTTACCGTAGCTGCCTGCCGACGTGTTATAGGTATTAAAGAAGAGGTAATCCTTGTCGGGACCCTTACCTGAGATACCCCAGGAAGCGCGGAGACCCAGCATCGAGAACACCTTGCGCGACCACTCCATGAAGGGTTCCTGCAGGATGTTGTACTTAACCGAGAGGCCGGGGAAGTAAGCCCACTTGTGCTTCGGGCCAAACTTCGAGTTACCGTCGGCACGGAGCGAGAAGTTCAGGTTATAGCGGCCGTCCAGGTAGTTGAAGGCACTGTTGAAGGTGACGTTCTGCGAATTGGAACGGCTGTTACCACTCGCCGGTGTGCCGGCGTAGGCATTGACCGTTGCCGACTCAATACCGTTGGGCAGATGACTCATGATCACTGTCTGGTTGCTGCTCTTCGAGGTCGCCATCTCGTAGCGGATAAATGCCTGTGCATCCCAGTCCTTATTGCGGAAGTAGGGGTGGAACAGCAGTTCGGTACGTCCACCAATCTTCATGCTATTGTACTCATAGTTCGTAGTCAGGTTATACTCGCTGCTGGTCCAAGAGTCTGTAGAGAGCGAGGCGGGACGATAGGTCGGCTTTGACTCGGCAAAGATGTCGAAGTCCACACGACCGGTAAAGGTCAGGCGACTCTTCTCGGCATCCACACCCAGGATCTCATACTTAATGGTGAAGTCAGGCGTCAGACGGTAAGTCTGGTCTTTCACCCATGCCTGGTGGGCGATGGCCACTGGGTTGCCAAGACCACGGATGGACGAGAGGTCACGCGAGGAGTAGGCGCCATCGTATGGTGTCAGACCACTGGGGGCCGACGGGTTCATCAGGTAGTACTCGTCCGTATCCGAGCCATCGGCATTCTGACGGTAGATGGCCATGTTCGGTGCCATGTTCTGCGCAATAGAGAGCAGACTTGGGTGTGATGTGCCATTGATTGATCCCTCGTAGTTCTTGTGATTATCCGTATAGGTCAGGGCGAAGTTGGTCAGGAAGCGGATGCGGTCCGACACATTGTAGTCCAACGCCATGCGGGTGGTGAACTGCTTAAACTTCTGCTCGATGATAGAACCTGTCTGGTGCTTATAGCCTGCCGAGATACGGAACGTAGCCTTCTGACCACCACCGGTCAGGTTGACGTTGAAATCGTGCATGCTACCAAACTGCTTCACAGCCTTCACCCAGTCGGTGTTATTGTTCCAGTTCTCAAACTCACTCCATGAGCGGTCGTAGTTCAGCTCGGGGATATAGGTCGTGCGGTCCGACTGCTGCGTGGGGTTATAGAACTCCTCTTTCATCAGCATGGTGTAGTCGTCACCGTTCAACAGCTTGTAGCCGTCAGGCTGCCAAGTACCCGTAAACTTGTAAGAGAAATTGATTTTGGGTTTACCACGGCTACCGCGCTTGGTGGTAATCAAAATGACACCGTTCGAACCGCGGCTACCCCACAGGGCTGTTGCAGCAGCATCCTTCAGTACGGTGATGCTGGCAATATCCTCGACGTTCACCGACAACAGTGAGGAATACTGTTCTTCGTCGGCATTGGCATAGTCGAAATCCTCGTCTGGGTTGTCAAATATTTTATCATCCACTACAATCAGCGGGTTGGCATTGGCCGAGAGTGTGGTCACACCACGCAGACGCATCTGCGTACCAGCACCCAGGTTACCTGAGTTCGACACCACATCGAGACCGGCAATCTCACCCTGCAGAGCCTCATCTGCCGATGTGAAGGCGAGACCCTCGACCTCCGCCATGTTCATGGTCTGCTGTGATACCGAGAGGTTCTTCTTCTCAATCATCAGACCGCCGGAATTGGAGCGACGACCCTTCACGGTCACCTCCTTCAGCTGCGTGTTGGCAGCATCGAGCTTCACTTTGAAGACGGTCTGCGAACCGATGGCCACCGTCTTGTCCTTGTCGCCCACATACGAGAACTTCAGTTTGTTCTTGGTGCTCTTCACCTGCATGGAGAAGTTACCATTGAAGTCCGTCTGCGTGGCCGACACGATACGGTTGTTGGCATCGACCTCCACGACGTTACCCATCATGACTGGGCCGTCTGGGTCGGTCAACGTACCCGATATACGCACTCCTTGTGCCACCGCCAGCTGGCTGGCAACACATACGAGGGCTGTAAATATGACTTTCTTTATATTCATTGCTATAGGCCTTTAGAGTTCATTGTTAGCTTTTAGTCTCAGATATGTCTGCTGAGCCTTCTTTCTGGCAGAACGGCTACTCCATGCACCGTCGAAACGTCCATTCGACTCACCGTAGAGCGGCTGTGAAATCTCGTGGACGGCACAGAACGAGGAGGTTGTGATGGAGGTGGCGTTCATCTTCCTGGTATTGAACCAATAGTCGCGCGCCATCTTGTTTGACAGCTTTGAACCGTCGTTGGCATTGACGGTCACGGTATGACCGCCCTTCATATCCTTCACACTAAGCTGACCATTGCCACCAGAAATGTTGACTTCCTTGGCAACGCCCAACTCATCCGAACAAAGTGTCTGGAAACGGCCACCGTCAACGGTGTTGTCGGCATAGACGGCATTCGTCACGAAATGATAGCGAACGAAGTCACGGATGGACTTGATCATCGAGTAGGCCAGTGCCTTGTCGGCCACTTCAGCCTGATCGGGATCATGGTCGCCCAGCTCACTGTACTTTTCAAACAGCGCTACAATATCACTCCAACGGGGCAGGCCTGCAGCGTACGCCTCATTCATGGCATTGTTATCGGGAGCAAAGAGCGTATAGTTATAGGTATTGAACATCTTCACGTTGTAGTCGAGACAAGCCTCAGCAATGGAGGTGCTACCTAATTTATAATCGCGCGTAAAGATGGTGAAAGCTTCCTGGGGCGAAGGCATACCGACGGTCTTCGGCTCGGCCGAGATACCAGCCCAGCTCAACACATCGGTAGCGGCGAAGCCAAGACAGGCCTCCATGAACTCCGAGAACTGGTCGTTGTTCGTCAGGATGCTGTACACACTCTGATGGGGAGGCTGAATAACACGGTCCAGACGATAGGCATTACCATTCTTCTCGTGGTAAACGGTCTTGATTTTCGGAGCAGGGAACAGGTCGGGACGTTCTATTTGGGCACCGCCCATGATGCGCTGGCCTTCCTTGCCGCCTTCGACATAGATTGCACCGCCGTGCTTCGTCTTATAATAATGGTTATTGCCGATGGTCTCGCCCGAATTCAACACCAGCGTGTGGTAGTTCAGGATATCCACCATCTGCGTCTTCACCTCACTGATATTAGCCTGGCGGGCAACACCCTCAATCTCACCGGTCTCCATATTAAAGTAGAATCGCTCGCACTTCAAGTACGGTTGCGACTTGGCATTTGCATCGTAGTAGAAGTGGAGCACGTCGGGCAGGATACGTCCGTTTACATCGTTGTTCTCACGGTGAGCCAGCGACGTGGGATCCAGATAGTACAGGTCGAAAGCGCCATCCTCCGGGATGAAGAAGGCGTAGTTGGCACTCATGGCCAGCAGGTAGTACTTGAAGTCAACGCCCAGATAGTCACCGTTGGCGGCACCATCCTGCACGGCCCAGTTCATGACGCGCAGGTCAGGGTAAACCGATGCCGGTGCCAGCACAGCCTGGTACTCGTCGGGAGCAATCAGCTCGTTGAGTACATAGATGACACCGTTGTTGGCGATGGTGATGTCGTACTTACCATCCGCCTTGCGGTCAACCAGACCGAGGCTCAGTCCCATGTTCTCCGAGGCATCGTTGGTCACCGACTCGAACTTCGAGGGAACGGTACCGGCAAACGAGGCCTTCAGCAGGTTACGGGTGAACGAGGTCAGCACCTGCGGGTTCTTCGAGTGCAACGAGTCAATGTTCTCCGCCAGATTGGCTTCCGTGTTCTCCTTGTCACCATATATATCAATCAAGTAGGCACCATTTCCGCCCGGGAGGAAGTACTGCTTCACGGCTGCATCGTTAGGTACGAAGAAGGCAGCCATGTCCATCGTCGGGTAGTCAATGTTATCACGCTGCTGTGCCGGTTTCGGGAAATATTGGTTCCATCCCGGGTCGAGCGACAGGATCTGCGATGTTGACAATGTCTGACGGTTCGGGTCACGGTTCAGTGCCTCACCCTTCTGCGAACGCGAGCTGAGATAGCGCACCTGGAAGATGGAGTCGATCATGGCACGACCGTTGGCCATAGCCCAGTCGTTATAGTTCTTCGTGGTCGACTCATCATAATAAGGTGCGGCGAAATAGTCGAGGATGCGACTATAGTACGAGGTCTTGCCATGACGGCGCAGCACCTGGCCCATGTTGCCCGGCGGCACGATCACATCCTCCATCTGCTGGATATAACCGTTCAGACAGGTCACATCGGAATTGATGACACGGTCGTTGAAGATGTAGGCCGTACCCTCGGTATAAGGGCTACCCGTCAACACCTCGAAGTCACTACCCTCGCCCACGGTCGTGATGTCGTGCTTCAGCATATACTCACGCGTCAGGTGCACCATCATCGGAATGGTGTTGTCGCTGACAACGTTGATACCCTTGTCGTAATACTTCTCCCAGTAGCTGTTGTTCTTCGGCATACCGGAAGCATTGCGAATAAACTGCACAGAGTCAATGACTTTCAGGTTCGTAGGATGCTTCAGGGCCTCACCCTTCATCACGTCTGCCGTACCGTTACTGGCATTGGGCAGCATACCTATGAGCAGGGCATTGTCGAGCATCGAACTGTAGAGCAACAGTTTCTTCTGGGATTCCGACAGCTGTTCGTAACTGCTGACCCCCCAGTCATTACTCTCGAAGAATCGCTTGAAAGCCTCATCGTTCGCCGGGAACACCGTCTTCGAACCCGTACGGCTGAGCGTCTCGGCATAGCCGAGGTCATCAACCAGTCGGAGGTAGGTCGAGAACGTTCCCGTGAGCCTTTCCTGATTTGGATTCTTCAATTCCGCATAGATGCTCTCGCCGAGCCATGAAGGCTTCGAGTCTGCATCCACTTCCTCATTCTTTTCAATGCAGGAAGTCATCAATCCCGTCAATACGAGAGAGACACAGAAAAAGAATTTTCTCATAAATTGTTATTAGCTAATTATTGTTTTATTTCGAAATATTCAGTAGCTCGTAGTTTCAATGTGCAAAATAAGCAAAAAAAACTGAAACTGCCAAAAAAAACACACAACAATTATTGACATTAACCTTGAAAATTTGAGCAAGGGGAACGTTGTCACTATGATTCCTGCTATCATGAGCGCAACAAAAAAGATGCCTTCCTCAAAATTTGAAGAAGGCATCCGTTAGGGATATTCAGCTATGGCTTACTTCACCACGTACTTCTTACCGTTCTTAATATACATACCCTTGGCAGGAGCCTTCTCCAGCTTCACACCAGTCAGGGTGTAGATACCAGTGGTCGGAGCGACGTTGTTCTCAACAGTCTCGATGCCGCTGACACTTGAAGAAGCATACTTGAAGATCTTCAGGTTGTCGAACCAGCTACGACGACCAGAGTTGTCATAGTTAGAACCGAGCACGAACTTAACGATCTTGTTGTCATCCAGTGCGATCATCTGCACAGGCTCGCCATCATGAACGCCCGTCGGGCTACTGGTCAGATGACCCTGAACAGTGCCGGCCTTGTAGTCAACAACCAGATCGAACGAGAACTTATAGGTATCAGCCACCAGAGCGCCATTTTCAGTCTTACCAGTGCCCTTGCCATAAGCGGCAATATTGAAGGTGTTGTTCTCGTCATTGAAGTCGTTATAGGCAGTGGAACCGCCATACAGACAGTAGCTGAAACCAGCCACACGCGTATTAGCCTCATTGCGCAGGTCAACATAGACGTTACGTTTAATCAGACCGCCAACCCACATATCGAACTGTACGCGAAGAGCGTCAGCATCGGTAGGCACATCAGCCTCGTCCAGGAGGACAACAGCATCGCCCTTACCAACGCGGAGCACATCCAGGTACTCCTCGCCACTGCCGAGCGTGAAGTTCGTATCGCCAACGGTGCTATCCATCTGGAAACCAGCAAAGGTCATCTTACCCTTGGCACCCTCGATGTAGAAGCCACCATTCTCGGTATCCTCAACAGCAGCATTCGAGAAGTCGATGTCAACGATGGGCTGCAGGGCACCACCGTCCTTGAATGCCTTCTCAGCAGCCTGCAGCGTCTCCATGGCAGCAACAGCCTTGGCAGCATCAGCCTCACTGGTAGCATCGCTCGTGGTGTTCAGAATGTTGTCAAGTGCAGCCTGAGCAGCATCAATAGCCTTCTGGAAGGTAGCCTTGTCGCCTGCAGAGTACATATCGTCAACCAGTGTTGCCTTAGCAACGGAGATGGCAGCAGCCAGGTCGGTCAGCGACTTGTTAGCAGCCTTCACGTAGTTGATGGCAGCGTCGAGACCGCGAACCAACTGATAGGTAGCCTTCTCGTCCTCGGGAATCTCACCACCCTGGTACTTAGCCCAGTTGTTCAGCTCGTCGGTAGTGGCAACACCGGCATCACTGCCGTCGGCAGCCACCCAGCCCTTGTTCACGATGTCCGTATAGAACGGCTCCCAAACGGCGAGGGCCTGCTTCAGAGAATCATTCTCCCATGGGAATGCCTTGTCGGCAATCATGCTCTTCACAGTTTCCAGACGGCTCGTAGCAGCATCCCACTGAGTCTTGAAGGCGATCCAAGCCTCCTGGTGAGCAACCTGGTCGGCCACGCTCTCACCGAAGCGACGCACCTGGAAGTTCTTAATTTCGAAACGGCCGTCGTGCAGAGGACCATCCCACCAGAAACCAGTCTCCAGGGCCTCACCCTTCTTCAGTTCGCCAACGAAGTAGAACTGCGTATATTCCTCGCCGACGATGGTACCGCAAAGCACAGAGTCTGTGCCGACGAATGCCTTCACGGCAGCCTCGTGGTTGAACACCAGCGAATAATCCTTGTTACAGCGGGCATTACGCATCTCAGCAGAGATGAAGTACTTACCAGCCGGCATCTTGTCGTTCTTCAGAGCCACAGAACCGGGGCCTACCTGATAGTTGGCACCACCCTGAATCTGCTTGACAAGCACATCGCCACCCTCAGCGTGCTGCCAGTGGTCACCACGGAAGATGAAGCCGCCGATAACCTGACCATTGCTAATGTCACCGCGGTTGTACTTCGGGAAGGTGGTCAGGTCGGTCACGTACTTGAAGTATTCCTCAGTAGCGATGTTCTCAGACGTGACACCCAGGAACAGTTCAGCACTCTCCTCGAAGGCAGCCATCACGTTCTCAGCCTGGCTGGGATCGTCCATAGCACCGGTAGCAAGCATACCCTCAATGGTCTCAATCACACCAGCCAACTCAGCACGGGCGTCAGCAGCCTCGGTCGTATTGAAGTTCGGGTCGTCCATCAGCTTCTTGATGTAGTTGATCTTCGACTTGGCAATGCGGTCGTCAAAGACCTGCTCAGCAGCCTGAACGGCGAAATTGGTGACCATCAGACCCGTCAGCAGTTTCTCGAAGTGCATGACGATGAACTGTCCCTGCTCAACATTCGCAGTGAAAGAGACTTTCTTCCAGCCATTGACATAGGTCACTGACGTAGCGATGTTGGTGACAGGAGCCTCATCCGTGCTGCCCACCTTCGTACGGTTACCGTTGGTGTTCAGGAAGAAGTCGGCACAGTTATTGGGAATGGTCGTCACATCATCCTTAACGGTCATGATTGCCAAGTTACCGTCTGCCTCGCCAAAGATATCGAACGAGACAACATACGTACCAGCAGTCTCAGGAGCCCAGCGGCCGCAGAGTGCTGCGTCAGCCGTAGCGCCGAGGCTCTTCAGGACGTTCTCACCATTGGGACCGAGACCTGTCTCCACCGACCATGTGTCAGTCGAAACGCTCTCACCCTCTGCATCGGTCCATCCGTCAGTGCCACTGGCAAAGTTAGGATTCTCGACCAGATTAGCACCAGTTACCTTCACTCGTCCTGTCGTCGTATACACGTACTCGCCCTGCTCGAAAGCATAGGTAGAAAGTGCACTGACCACAGCAAGAGCTGCCATAAGTAGTCTTTTCTTCATGTTTGTTTAATTTTAGTTATTAATAATAAAATGTCTTATATCGAGTAAGTAGTTCGGCTGCAAAGGTAAGTATTTTCTTGATATAAAGCAAGAAAAGGAGACAATAATTTTTGTTTTTTATCTGCATTTTTTGGGCTAACATACAAGAAGGGCGCCGCAAAAGCGACGCCCTCCCCTTCTTCTATCAACTATTTCAACGGATAACAACCGTTTCTGTATTGAGATTGCGGCCACCGCGCATCTTCACGACATAGACACCCTTGCCCACACCGAGACGCTTCACCTCGCTGCGGATCTGCTGACGCGGAGCCTCGAACGAGCCGATCAGCATACCACCCACGGTATAGACCTCGCAGCTGACGACCACATCCTGGCCCAGCTGGCCAATACCAGCCGCAGCATCGTCGGTCACACGCAGCACACCGGTCTTGGCAGCCACGCCACTGGTGTCCCAATAGAGACCGGCGGGCAGAGCAGGCAGGTCGAACTTCGGCGTGCCCTTGAACAGGGTGGTCGTCCACAGCGTAAACGCGTCACCGGCCTTCGGCGTATAGTCGTTCAAGAGGATGACCTTCACCGTACCATTTACCGTCAGGATGTCACTCTGCAGCTGCGACTGCTTCGTCGCATTGAACAGGAACGACAGGGTGGAACCATCCTTAGACTCCAGCGGACCCGTGGTCTTGATGGTTCCCGGTGTGGTCTCATTGACGTAGGATCCGCAGGGCATCAGCTCACCGCCACTCTCTATGGTCACACGTTGAAGCTTACCCTGACCGACGATACGGCCCTTGCTGCCGATGGTCGTGGTGTTCGTTCCAAAGACGAAGGTAGCCAACTTCGAGTCGTTGAAGCTGACAGTGCCTTCGGCAATGGTAGCCGCTGCATTCACCTTGCCCAGCGTCAAGATGCTCATCTTACCCGTACCAATCTTCTTCAGGGCCGACGGAGAGACATCGATGGTGCCGCCATAGGGGTTCGTACGCTGTGAGGTGACACCGATCTCAGGCGTCAGGAAGAAGTCGGCATTATTGCCACCGACCGTCCACTTACCAGAGCCCACGAAGGTACCATTACCGCTCAGCATACCGACCTCAATATCCTTGCCCTCGTTACTGACATACACGTCCTTCTGTGCGTTCAGCGTCGCATTGGGCAGTCCCTTGGTATTACGGAATGCCCAGGAAGGATCGTATGACTTCTTGTTCTGACGGTTCTCCTTAAAGGCATTGATGGTACCGGCAAACTCACTCCAGTCGCCATCGAAGTAGCAGCGCACGCCACCCGTATAGACATTGAACGTGCCCTCACCCGTCAGCGTACCGGTATAGACACCGCGGAAGGCAGCCTTGAAGACACCGGTATAGCCCTTGCCGACATAGAAGTTGGCACGGTTGGTGATTCCTGGCGTATCCTCCATGTTCGCACCAACCAGCGTACCACCCTGGAACTCCACCTCCTGAGGCAGCTGGTCCACATTGCTGCTGGCGATGGCATTGACCGTTCCGGCCTTGATGACCAGGCGGCTGAACGTGTTCGACGAGCCAAGCGTCATCGTGCCGGCACCGCGCTTGGTGACGGTAGCACCGGCACCCCTCATGCCCTTGTTCATCGTGAAGGCGATGTTGGCAGGCACCTCAATAGCCACATCACCGCTGACATTGAACTGCTGGTCGGTGATGATGGGCTGACTGACAGCAAAGGCAGAGCCGTCGTTCAGTGTGATCTTCTGCTTGACGTCGCCCAGTGCGCCATAGGCAATACCTGTGTTGTTGGCCAGCGCATTGACGATGAGTGTACCGCCGTTGACAGTGGTGGCACCTGTACGGTTCTCGTTGTTGATGGTCACCTTGCCGGCACCGTTCTTGGTGATGGAGCCACCACCGAGGATGCTGTCACCCTGCAGGATGTAGTTCTTCTTCTCGTTGTTAAAGGTGATGCTATGCGGACGCACGGCACCCTTGACGGTGACCGTTGTTGCAGCGGCATTGTCATCAAAGATGATGTCATCGCCCTGTGCCGAGTAGGTCGGCTGGCCGTTGCCATCGGTGAAGTTCTGAGTGACGCCAAGGTCCCAGGTGTTACTGTTGGCATCACCGTTCCAGACGATGCTGCCACCCTCGCGCATCTCCTCAATGACGAGATACAGCTTGCCGCCCTCGTACTGCAGTTCGAAACGTCCGTTGGTGATACCTTCAATCAGGATATCAGCCACGTCGCCGGTGACAGCGCCCACCGCACCAATCTCGTACTTGCCTTCAGGCAGCTCGTTGGCACCGACGAACTCAAAGACGGGCGTCTTATACTTAGGACCGAAGCTCCAGTCCTTCGTCTCGACGATGAGCTTCGTGGCGTTCAGCTGGTCGATGGCCGTACCGCTGACATCGAAGACGAAGCGGCTGCCGAAGCCGAGTGTCAGCTCCGAGGCCGTCAGACTCGACACCTTGTCCTTACCTATATATATAGTAGCGTTATAGTCGGCCTTCAGACCGCCCATGAACTTACCGCCGTCGGTCAGCAGCGTGGTGTGGCGGTTCAGCCAGACAGGGCTTTTCTCCATCGTGCCGTCAAACTGCAGCGTACCGTTCCATACATTGGTCTCACCCGTGTACTTCTCGGTGACGTTAGGCAGTACCAGCACACCCTCGCCCTGCTTCACCAGACGCATGGCACCGCTGAAGGCACCACCGGTCAGGGTCGTCGTATAGGTCTCCACGGTGCGGGCAGGCTGCTTCGGCGTCGTCGATGTGGCCTGCTGCGAGCCGGAGCCCTTCACCCACGCGGGCGCGTTCACTGTTAATATATAAGGAGCAGCACCGTCTGTCACGGCGATGGTCTTGTTCTCATAGCCCGAGACCAGCAGGTGGTTGTCGGTAGTGGCGATGGTAGCACCATTGGCCACCTCCGTACGGCCGTCAAGGATCAGGGGCGGCGGCGCCATGGTGATGCCCTCCAGTTCACCCACAAAGAAGCTGGGATGCGGCGGCTGGTTATAGCCCACGCACTGCCAGGCCATGGCGTTACGGTACTGGTGGTCGTGCCACAGCGTATAGAGGGCGTGAGTTGTCTCGTAGGTCGTGCAGAAGATGCGCAGGGCCGAGTTGTCACTGGTACGCAGCACCACCTCCTCGCGCCAGTCACCCAGGATGTCGCCCTGAGCCGACGGGTTACATTTCGTCGAGTTGTTATGAACGGCACCCGTCGAGGTCCAGATGCGCGAGCCGCCCCACTTGAAGATGGCGGCGGGACGTCCCTCGCCACCTGCCGAGTTCATAATCTCGTCCAGCAGGTCGTCGTCCCAGAAGATACGCATGTTCAGATGGGCATAGCTGCCCGACATGGCATCGCCATTGGGGTTGATAATCTTGTCCGATGACAGGCCGATGACGCCCGACGACACGCTGCGTCCCTGACCGCCAGGATACTGATTGGAGAAGTTACCGGCCAGTGCGCGACCGTCGTCACCGCCGTCGCTCTTACGGTAGTATATCTGTCCCGTCGTGGCATTCCAGTAGCTGTTACCCTGCGAACCCTCCTGACAGGTGAACTGCTCCAGTCCCCAGCGGTAGGGATCGAGGTCACCACAGTGTTGTGCGTCACCGTGTCCCAGTCCTGTGGTGGCCAGTCCGAAGCCCGTATCATCGATGGTCATCGAGCCGAACATGATCTCGTCACGGCCGTCCATGTCGACGTCGGCAATCTGGAAATTATGGAAGCCGTTGCCATACCAAGGCGAACTGGGGTCGTAGCAGTTCCAGCGCCAGCGCTGTGTCAGCTCGTGGGTCTGCGGATTGACATCCAGCGCACAGAACTTATGACGGGTGTAGGCGCCACGTCCCAGGAAGATACTGGGATTACGGCCATCCAAATACGGGGCAGCGAAGTAGTGCTTCATCATGCGGTGACCCAAGTCACCCCAGACGCTGGCATCGCCCTTGGTCTCGTTAGCCTCAAACTGAGGCAGCGGATAGGCCATCGGCGTCCAGTTGTCCTTGCCATCCCAGCCATAAGGCTCACCGGTCTCTCCGTTCAGGTAGAGCAGGTACTCGTTGCCGACGCCCATATACTCGGGACGCTCGACATTGAGGCCGGTCGACATATTACCGATATTAATCGTCTTGCCCGTGGCCGTGTGGATAATCATGTTATCTGCGCCGCGCATAATCATCTCGGCCTTACCGTCCCGGTCCCAGTCATAGCCAATCATGTCCCACTGCTCGTCGGGACCGGCCATCAGGTTCGGTCCGAGGTCAATCCACCACAGACGCGTACCATCAATCTTATAGCACTCGTAGAGGTTGAAGTCGGTGTTATTGCTCTTCTGGTGGAGGTTACCCTGCGAGTTGTTGCGCTTGACGATAAACTCACAGACGCCATCACCATCGACGTCGGCCAGCGAGATGTCGTTCAGCGTGTAGCCGCTGGTCGTCGTGCCGCCATTGGTCTCCGAGTTGCCGATGGTCTTGCCGGCACGGTTCACCACGGGCTTTACCTTCACATCGAAATAAGCATCGCTCCACGCCTTGACCTCAGCACTCTTTTGCTGCTTGACGCCCTTGACAACAGCCTCCACGGCATACTTGCTCGACGCGCTGCCACCGGCATCCACGAAGTTGGACACCTCCAGGTCGCTCTTGATCAGCGCACCGTCACGATAGAGGTTATACTTCGTGTCATAGTACTCCGAGCCGAACTTACGCCAGCTCACCAGATTGCCGCTTCCCTTGGGTATGGCCACGATGCCACGGTCAATCTTATCGGTGACACGCTGTGCCTGCGCGCCTACAACAGCTATTCCAACGAGGAATAGGGATAATAAGAATCTTTTCATTTGCTTTAGTTATTAGTATCGATACTTCTGGCGGCAAAGGTACGACTTTTTTTCTGATCATGCACCAAGAAAGACGATTTTCTTCCTGCAATTTTTGGGATTTTCATCATGATTGCTTGGTTATTCGCGCACTTATTCGTACCTTTGCCACCAAACTACGAACCATTTACTAAAAACAAACGCATGAAAAGACTTTTACTTGGTGCCATGACCATGATGGCCATGACAACACTTGCACAGAACACCCCCGCCAGTCAGATGGAACGGCTCGACCGTGGCGTCGTGGCCCTGCCGGCAGCGTCGGGCAGCGGCAATTTCGTCAGCTGGCGCCTGTTAGGCACGGACGATGAGACGGCTACGACCTTTGACCTGCTGCGCGGCGGCAAGGTCATCAGGACCGACATGACCCTCACCAACTACCTTGATGCCAGCGGCAGCAGCATCTCCGAGTACCAGGTCGTCACGAAGGTCAACGGCACGGCCACTGACACATCAGCCGTTGTCAAGCCATGGGGCAAGCCCTATCTGAAGCTGGCACTTCAGCGCCCGGCAACCGGTGCCCAAGGCGGCACCTATTCGCCCAACGACTGCTCGGTTGGCGACGTGGACGGCGATGGTCAGTATGAAATCATCGTGAAGTGGGATCCGTCCAACGCCAAGGACAACTCCCAGGGCGGTATGACGGACAATGTCCTTCTCGACTGCTATGAGTTGGACGGCACCATGCTCTGGCGCATCGACTTAGGCGTCAACATCCGTGCCGGTGCCCATTACACCCAGTTCCAGGTCTATGACTACGACGGTGACGGGCGCGCCGAGCTGATCTGTAAGACGGCACCTGGCTCGAAGGACGGCACTGGCAACTACGTTAACCAGGCTGCCACCGACCCTGCCATCAAGGCCGCCAGCAACACCAAAGACTGGCGCAACTCCGGTGGCCGCATAAACGGTGGCCACGAATACCTGACCGTCTTTGAAGGTCTGACGGGAAAAGCCATTCATACCATTGCCTATAACCCCAACCGCAACGCCACTTCCGATTTGAGTGAGGCGGCAGGTACTTTCAACTGGGGCGACTCCGGCAAGAACGACAATGGCAGCTATGGCAATCGCGGTGAACGCCATCTCGCTGCCACGGCCTATCTGGACGGGCCAGACAAACTTCCCAGTGCCATTATGGTACGTGGTTACTACACCTTTGCCTATATCTGGGCGGTCGACTTCGACGGCCAGCAGCTGAAACCACGTTGGCTGCACCGTTCCGATTCTAAAACGGCGTATAAGGTGGTTGACTATACGGCCAGTGAAGCCGGTACCACCAAGAACTACACGCCGAAGGCGGCAACGGGCAACAAGCTGGGCAGCCGTACCATGTACGGCAATGGCAACCACAACCTCACCATCGGTGATGTTGACGGCGACGGCTGCGACGAGATCGTATGGGGCTCGGCAGCCCTCGACCAGGACGGCACACTACTCTACGCCACAGGCTACGGCCACGGCGATGCCATCCACATGGGAGCCATGATTCCCGGACGGAAGGGCTTGCAGGTGTTCCAGATTCATGAGGAAGGTGGCTACACCAACTACGGCTGGGACCTTCATGATGCCGCCACCGGCGAGGTGCTCTTTAAGGCAACAGGAACCGACGACAACGGCCGCGGCATGGCGGCCCAGCTCTCCAATGAGAGTGCAGAGTGGTGGTTCAGCTCGGCTGCCGACCGCAACCAGCGCAGTGCCGTGACCGGCGAGATCGCCTCTACGAAGAGTGCCTCCGTGAACTTCCGCATCTACTGGGACGGCAGTCTGCAGGACGCCCTACTCGACGGCAACGTGGTCGACAAGTGGAACGGCAGCGGCTTTTCACGGCTGTTCACACCTTCCACGATTGGACCCAGTAGCACCTGCAACGGCACCAAGAAGACACCGAACCTGCTGGCTGACCTCTTCGGCGACTGGCGCGAGGAACTGGTGCTCTGGGGTGAGGAAAACGGCAATAGCGTGCTGGCCATCTATTCGACGAATATCGAGACCGGCTATGCCATCCCGACCCTCATGCACGACCACACCTACCGCATGGCCGTCTGCTGGCAGAACACTGCCTACAACCAGCCGCCGCACCTGGGCTATAACCTGATGCTCTCCATGCAACCCGGCTTCATCAATGCGGCCGACGAGCAGACGGCGGCTATCGGTGAGGAGCTGACCTTCACGTGCAAGACGCGTAACGTCAAGTCTGTGATGCTTGACACCACAACCCTGCCCGACGGCACCAAGAAGCGCTTCATGGCTCCCGACGGCTTCACCTTCAGCTTCGACAGTTCAAAGCAGATAGTGGTACTGACGGGTACGCCCACACAGACAGGCGACTACCAGTTTCTCTTCAAGATGACAACGACAGACGGCGAGAGCCTGACACACCTTCTGACTGTTCACGTCAGCGACCAGACGGGCATCAAGACCTTGGAAGACAACTGTCACCCAGGGCAGGCTGTCTATGATGTCCAGGGCCGATGCCGCCGTCAGATGAAGACAGGACTGAACATCATCCGCGAGTGCGGAAAGACCCGGAAAATCATCTACTGATTCTGCTCTTAGTAATACAATAGGCGTCCGTCGGGGGAAACTCCGGCGGCGCTTATTTTTATGCGCGTGTCACGACTATTATTATATAAGGTGACATGGAAGCGTCCCTGCTCGTCGGCCTTGGCGTTAGGATTCCAGTAGAGCGTACGACGGTAGTCGGCAGGTCGCTCGTCCAGGGAACGGTTGCTATAGTCGGGCTGATAGAACTCTTCCGGCATACTCATGCCATGGAAGTAGATATGACGGTCACGATAGACAATCTGCTTACCGTCATCGGCAATGGGCACCATCTCGACCGTGGCGTCAGCCGCGTAGAAGTTCTCCACCATCGTCGTGTCCTCCTTTCGCGGCTCGTAGTCGCTGTAGATACGGATATCCTGCAGGCGCGACAACAGGATATCCTTATAGACAGCCTGACCGGTGCGGTTGGCACGGAAACGGCTTTCAGCAGCCATATCCGTTGGATCGGGGTTATAGTTACGCCAATAGGTATGACCATTCAACCGGCCGTCCACATTGAAGCGGTTATAGCGTCCCATGTTGCCATAGAGGAATTTAGCAATCTGGATTGGGAACTGGCGCATGTCAAACTTACCATACGAAAGGCCATAGTCAGTGATATCGTTATACAGGTCGTAGGCATCGCGCACAAAGGCTGGCTTGGTCCAGTCCACAGCGCGCTGACCACGCCGTTTTCCTTTGACGTTGATGTTGCGCAGCTGGTGGACGTCGTTCTCCATCGACAGTTCCGAGAGCGAGTCCTCGTCAATGGTCACCTCCATATCGGGCATGTGGTTCTCGTAGAAGTTATAGTCATGGGTAAAGATGGGGTACGGCATATCACGCTTCACGTAATAGTCGGCAAAAGCATCCTCGCGGTAGACGGTGGCATCGGAGCGCGACAGCATCGACTTCTTCAGCGAGTCTTTCTCCTTATAGGCCTTCAGGTTCAGGAAGGTAGCGCCGTAGAACGGCGGTATCTCGAACACGAACCGGCCGTTCTGCGTCTTCTGGACGGCAGCTACGGTCTCGCGTCCCATGACGAGCTCAGCCTCCACCAGCACCTCATGCTTCAGTCCGGAGTGGTTGACGCCCAGCTCGTCGTTGGCATCAAGGATACTGCCATATTCGATAGACGAGGCATCGGGCAGCGACGTGGCAACATTGCCTTCATCTTCCGTTGAGATGAAGTCGCTCTCGGTCTCCTCAGCCCACGGATTCTCCTCTTCTGTGGCTGAGTTGTTCTTGGAGCCGACACGTCCCAGACCGTCCTGCCACGAAGGAATCTCGTCCTGCTCGACCTCGGCGATACCGAGCATCCGATAGACCGCACCGCTGACCGTCAGCGTCTGCTCGGGCTGGTAACGCGGGGTGAAGGCGGTGTCTGCCAGCTCCTGCCACTTGTACTTGCGCCAGCCCTGCACCATCATCAGCAGGTCCAGATGACGGCGGTGCGTCTCATCGTCTTTCTCAAAGTAATAGGCGGGCTTGGCAATAAAACCGCGCAGTTCGCTGCTCAGCAGCATCGAGGTCAGGATGTTTCCATCATCATAAGTAGGCTCGTCGGTACGCGTATCGCGGACAGCAAGAGAGAAAGTCGTCCCTGCCTCCGGCAACTGCAGACCAACCGTGATGGCCTCGTAAGGCGCATAGGTCTTGGTGGAACTTATAGGACCTATGGGACTTATGGGACCTATGGGACCTATAGGACCTATGGGTCCCATAGGACTCATAAAGAACAGGCGGTCAGCGAGGATGCGGCCGTCGCTGTCGAAGAGGGTCACATCATGGACACCTGCTTCCATACCATCAACCGGAAGAGACAGGGTGATGCCAGCGGCTCCGGACAGGGGCACCTGCTCGAAATGCTTCAAGGCACCGCGGCAGAGGACGGAAAGACCATAGTCGCGGTCTTGCGGCAAACCGACAGCCTTGATAGTCAAACGATTACCATCGAGCGTCATCACGGCACCTGCCGACTCCGCCTTCGGCAGATTAAAGCTGTAGTCCTTGTCGCGCCAGCGGAAACGGACCTCCAGACGATGGTTGGCGGGCGTGACACTGAAACAGCCGCGTCCCATATACTCCGTGACGGCCTCGCCCACCTGGCGATCGCCGTCCCACACCGTTCCCTTCACATCAACGGCCTCGCCATACTGATCGGTCGCCTCAAAAGCCACCCGACTGGCCAGGCCCTGCACCAGATGGCCGCCCTCCGGGAAGAACGACACCTGCAGTTTCTCCTTCCTGGGCTTGGGGATGCGCGTCTTCGGACGCTGGTACATACGGCGCAGGTCATAGTCGCCAGCCGTCTCCGGCTTACTATATATAGGTAACACGCGCGAGTAGAGACCGTCCCACACGCGGTAGTAGTCGTGGGCCATCTGCTTGTTATAGAACGACCACGTCTCCTGCTTCGTGTACATGTGCTCGCGCTGGTTGAAATTCAGCATCCAGCGGGTATAGGCCCGCAACTCATAGTAGCCCGAATAGAGCGAGTCCTGCAACACAAACTGTCCGCAGGTATAGCCCTCCGGTGCAACGATGATGTTCTGGCGCTCGACGAGCAGACCGTCGGGCGAGAGGAGCTCGACATAGAGGATGCGGCTCATGTCGGTGGGGTGCAGGTTGTCGGCACGCACGACGTATGCCTTGTACCACAGGGTGTCGCCCACGAAATAACAGGTGTTATCGGTATGGATATACACTTTCTCCTGAACCTGCGAGACGGAAGACTGCTCAAGGGCCTGACGGATGTTGTCCAACGAACCGGCACGTCCTGCAAGGACGGTCAGAAGAAAGAATACAGAAAGAATGATACGGTTGTTCATCTTGACGGGGTTTTCTATTTAGACGAACAGCGCACGCAAAGGTTTAATGCTACTTCTTCAACCTGAAGGAGTTTTCGATGCTGGTGATCTCGGCCGAGAAAGCCTTGTCGACCTTCAGACGCTGCTCTACCGTCGAACAGCTGTGGATGACGGTTGAATGGTCGCGGTTACCAATGAGCTGTCCGATACGCGATGCCGGCATCTTCGTGTATTTCTGTGCCAGATACATGGAAACCTGACGCACCTGCACATAGTCGCGCTTGCGGCTCTTGCTGAACACGTGCTGCTGGGCGACATTGTAGTGCTGGCACACCTTCTCCAGGATGTCGTCCACCGTCAGCGGCTTGTTGTCAACCTTCACGGCACGCTTGATGACGCGCTCGGCCAGACGCATATCGACCGCAGAGTTATAGACAATCGAATAGGCCATCAGCGAATTGACCACACCCTCCAGGTCGCGTACGCTCCCGTTGGCAGTCTCGGCAATGAACTGTATGACGTCGGCAGGAATCTTCAGACCGTCACGACGGCACTTGGCATTGAGGATGTCGATGCACAGCTGGGCATTGGGCTTCTCCAGTTCGGCAATGAGTCCGCACGAGAAGCGTGTCAGCAGGCGGTCCTTCACGCCGTCGAGGTCAACGGGCGGACGGTCACTGGCCAGAATGATCTGCTTACCAAGACGGAACAGATTATCGAAGATATGGAAGAACGTGTCAAGGGTCTTCGGGGCCGTCATCCACTCCTGCACATCATCGACGATGAGCACGTCGAGCGTCTGGTAGAAATGAATGAAGTCGTTAACCTTGTTCTGGCGCACGGCATCGGTAAACTGCACCTGGAACAGGCGGGCGCTCACGTATAGCACGCGCTTGTGCGGGTACATCTCCTTACACTTCAGGCCGATGGCATTGATGAGGTGGGTCTTACCGCAGCCCGACGGTCCGAAGAGGAAGAAGGGGTTGAAGGTCGACTTACCCGGATGCTCGGCGATGGAGAGGCCCACCGTACGCGGCAGCTTGTTCGAATCGCCCTCTATGAACGAATTGAAGGTCTTGCGCGTGTCGAGCTGCGGATCAAGCTCACTGGGTGCTGCATCCAGAATGGTCGGGGTCTTATTACCGCGTTCGGTGGTCTGCGGCGTCTCGATGGGAGACGGTCCCTCACTCGGTTCCACCGTAGTGATGTTATGGGTCTTGTCCGTCATCACACGGTACTTCAGACTGACATTGCCTTTGAAGCTGTTGGTGAGTGCCCAGTACATCAGGCGTACATAATGTTGTTCGAGATACTCACAGAAGTAAGCACTGGGCACCTGCACGAGGAGAGTGGCATCGGCCTCCGAGAACGACTCGAAGACGATGGGCTCAAACCAAGTTTTGTATTGCTGCTCCGAAACGTTCTGCCTGATGAGTTGGAGGCAGTAATCCCAGAGCGCCAGATGTTGTTTACTTACCATGTGTTAATAAATCTCTTAGGTTACAAGATTATGACTTGCTTAATTGCGGATGCAAAGTTCGCATTATTTTTCCATTCTCGCAAATCCAACTAATTATAACACTATCATGGTTTCTCGCGTAACTCTCTCTAATTTGGGTTCTTAGCATGTTTCACGAATAGCGGTTCATGCCGTCCCCCTTGCAAAAATCAAAATTATTGTATTTCAGCAAATTACCGAAAAGGGCTATAGCCTCAACAGCGGATAATAGGGAGTGTTCTATTTAGACAAAATTAAAATTACTTATCTTTTTTGCCGAAGATAGAGAAGTGCACATAGCGCTTGGGATGACTCTTGAGATCCATCATCAGCGAGTCGGCATGACCCATCGTCGACGACAGGTTACGATAGAGTTCCTGGTCACGCATCAGCAGTCCCAGCGTGCCGTCATTGCTGTTCAGCTTGGCGGTCATCTGCTCCACGTTGCTGAGGGTTGTGTTCACACTGGCAATCGTCCTGGCGATGTCCAGGTCACTCAGATTCTTGGTCAGCGTCTGGGTGTTATCCAGCACGCCGTCGGCCTTTGTCATCATGGCGGGCACCTGACGGTTCAGACTGGCCGTCAGCTGGTGCAGCTCTGCTGTCGTGGTGGTCAGACCGGCTGTTATCTGTTCGACGTTATGCATCGAATGCGCGATAGACGGGTCAGCCAGCAGCGTGTTGACACTGGCCAGGATGGAGTCCAGCTTGGGCAGCATCCGCTCTATCTGCGGCAGCATGGCGGCTGCCTTACCCATGGCGCCCAGTTCCTGTCCGCCCATCAGTGTGTCGCCGGGAGCCAGTCGGCGACTGGCCTCACTGTTGAGGCGCAGCTCCAGCCTCACGTTTCCCAAGAGGTCGCTGCTGATCTCCGCCTTCGTGCCTTCGGGCAGTTGCATATCCTTGTTGATGCCCACCGTGACGATGATGTCGTTGGGCCGCTCGTAGTTATAGTCAATACTCCCGACCACACCGACCTTATAGCCGTTGGCATAGACAGGACAGGATGACGACAGGCCGCTGACGTCATCAAAACGGACAAAATAGTTGTTGTCTGACGAGAACATGGTCAGTCCCTTGAGAAACTGCATACCGAAAAACAACACCACGATGGCGATAATGGCCACCAAGGCTATCTGCACTTCCTTCGTAAAGTATTTCATTTCTTTCGTTATTTCGTGATTACGTTATGTCGTTATGACGTTATTCCGTGATTCCGATAATTCGTGATTTCGTGATTACGTTACTTTTTCTTTCGCCATTCTGCGATGGCGGCATTGACATCCATCTTCTGGTCACCGCGGAAAGCGATGACGAAGGCGCCAGGGAAGGAGGCGGTGAGCGTTCGGCGCAACTGGTTAATCTCGTTGTAGTTGGTCGAAGCGCCGACGGTGTACTTATAGAGTCCCTTCTCTTTATAATAGGTGGCGTCCTGACGGCCTTTCAGCTGCGGGTTGCCGGCCTTCAGCACACGGTCGCTGGCCAGAATCTGCACCTTGAAGACGGGCGCAGAGCCCTCAGAGGACTGGGGCTGCGGGGACTGCTGGGGTTGCTGAGACCTCTGGGACATCTGAGACTCCTGGGACTCCTGGGACTCCTGGGACTTCGGGGTCTCCTGGGACTTCGGGGTCTCCTGGGACTTCGGGGTCTCCTGGGACTTCTGGGACATCTGGGGCTCCTGAGTCTCAGTGGTCTCAGTCGTCCTAGTCGTCCCATTAGTCTCAGTCGTCCCATTGGTCCTAGTGCTTCCTGCCCCCTCATCACCCTCAGGCTTGAACGGCACCTTGACGCCCTGCTGCTTGTTCTTATACGCCATGAAGGCGTTGTAGATGCCGCGTGCATAGGCATAGACGGCCTCGTTGGAGTTCAGGTAGCGTTCCTCGTCGGGCGTCGAGATGAAGCCCAGCTCCAGCAGACAGGCCGGCATCGACGTGAGGCGCAGCACGGCGAGGTTGTCCTGATGGACCCCCTGGTCCTGGCGGCCTGTGGCGGCACAGACATACTTCTGCATGAACTTAGCCAGCTGCACACTGTTCTCCATGTTCTTATCCTGCATCAGCTCGAAGAGGATGTTACTCTCGGGCGAGTTGGGATCAAAGCCCTCATAGTGCTGCTGGTAGTCCTTCTCGTAAAGGATGACGGCATTCTCGCGCTTGGCCACCTCCAGGTTCTCGATGTATCCCTTGCGGTTGCCGTCGCGACGGCTGCGTCCCAGGGCGTAGGTCTGGTAGCCGCGTGCTATCTTGCCCTTCGGCAGGGCATTGATGTGGATGGATATAAAGAGGTCGGCCTTGGCCTTGTTGGCAATCTCGGCACGATGCCACAGCTCGACGAAGCGGTCGGTGGTACGCGTATAGACGACCTTCACGTCAGGACACTTCTGTTCCACAAGGTGTCCAAAGGCCAGCGCGTGCCGCAGCGTCAGGTTCTTCTCCTTCGACATCAGGCCGACGGCCCCCGTGTCGTGACCGCCGTGACCGGCATCAATCACCAGCGTGAAGGTCTTGGCGGCGCCCACAGGCATCGCCAACACCAGCGCACATATCATCAGTAATATAATCTTTTTCAAAGCTTAATTTTCAATTTTTTCGTTATAACGTTATGTCGTTATTCCGTCATGTCGGAATGTCGTCATTCCGTGATTCCGTTATTTCGACGCTCATTCCTTTTTGTAATGCGC
>CAZLPO010000004.1:0-1539 GCA_964561385.1 uncultured Prevotella sp. | reverse complement strand
GTCCTCTTCGCCATCATGCGCTCCCGGCACGTACTTCTTCAGGGCGCGTTCCACACCCGTCTTCCAGGTGTTGATGCTCTCGTCCTTCAGCGACAGCGAACCAACGAGCTTGATGACATGTTCGATGGGCATACGGTAGCGCAGCACACCGCTGATGAGCTTGGCGTAGTTCCAGTACTCCGGGTTGAACTTCTCCGACAGGCCCTCGACGGTAATCTTATAGCCGCGACTGTTCTCAAACTGAAAGTCGTAGCGCTTCGAGCCGTCGGGGTTCACCTGCTTGATGATCTTGCCCTTCGTGACCGTCTTCGGCAGGAGGATACCCTCCTCGTCGTCCTGCAAACCAGTGAATATCTCGTAGGGATAGCCGTCAAGCAGTCCGACGAGCGCCACCCACTTGTCCTTGTTGTTCTGGAAGCGCACGACGTCGCACTCCAGCGTCTGCGGACGCACCTCGGTCACGTCAGGCCGTTTGACCGTCATCAGCGCCAAATGTCCAAGCGCCTGCAGCTGCGAGTAAACATCGGCGGGAACCATCTCCCGGCAACGCTCCAATAGCGAACGAATCTCTTCTTCTGTCATCATAATCGTTACGTTTATCTTGTGACTCACTTTTACGATGCAAAGGTAGTAAAAACCACACAAAAAACCAAATATAATAAAAAAAATGTGTACCTTTGCCGCCAAATTCAACTCGAGACAGATGAAAAACCTGCTTACACGCCGTTCCATACGCCGCTACGCCGACCGCGAAGTCAGCGAGCAGCTGCTCAACCGCCTCCTCACAGAGGCCAGTCGCACCCAGACCATGGGCAACCTACAGCTCTACAGCGTCGTCGTCACACGCTCGCCGGAGATGAAGCAAAAACTGGCGCCTGCCCACTTCAACCAGCCGATGGTGACCCAGGCACCCGTGGTGCTCACCATCTGTGCTGATTTCAACAGAACCTCAACATGGGCACGCTGCCGGAAGGCCGATCCAGGTTATGATAATTTTTTGTCATTTCTCAACGCAGCCACCGATGCTTTGCTCTACACGCAGACACTCTGCAACCTGCTGGACGAGGAAGGTCTCGGCTACTGTTTTCTGGGTACCACCATCTACCAGCCCGAGCCGATTATCGAGCTGCTCAATCTTCCAAAACTCACGTTCCCAGTAGCAACGCTGACCGTCGGATGGCCTGACGAGGAACCCGCGCAGAGCGACCGTCTGCCTATGGAAAGTTTCGTTCACAACGAGACATACAACGACTATTCCGCGCCTGACATCGACCGCTATTACGGACCGAAAGAGGCATTGGAAGAGAACCAAAAATTCGTACAAATCAACCACAAGGAAACGCTGGCCCAGATCTTCACCGATATCCGTTACACCCGCAAGGACAACGAGGCAATGTCCGCAACACTCATCGCCGCCCTCCGCCGCCAGGGTTTCCTCGACTAAGGTCTGGTACCGCCGGACCGACAGACGCCACCCATCGCGCGCGCGATATAGCTAAACGAAAACACGGTGCACCCGTGCACCCCGTGCACCCAAAT
>CAZLPO010000003.1:0-41443 GCA_964561385.1 uncultured Prevotella sp. | reverse complement strand
CACGACAACCGTCGCGAACTGGCCAAGATAGACCACGCCATCGACTCGCTGCTCAACGACCACTTCACAACCGTCACCGCCGTGACCGTCAAGGGATGGGCCTCACCGGAAGGACCCTACAGGCACAATGTAGAGCTGGCCCGCGACCGAAGTAAAGCCCTGCGCGAATACATCATACAGCGCCACCAACTCGACACGGCAATGGTCTCCAGCACCTATGAGCCCGAAGACTGGCCAGGTCTGAGAGAATATGTAGAGAAATCTAATCTCCCACACAAGAAACAAATTCTGGAAATCATCGATTCCGACAGAGAGCCCGACCCCAAGCTCCGACTCATTCGTACAACTTATCAAGAAGACTTTGCGGACATCTTCGAGCATTCGCTGCCCTACCTGCGTCACTCGGACTTCCGCATAGACTATAAGAACTATGGCACAAGCACACGCCGCTATGAAAACGACACCCTCTGGGTGCTGCCCCAGACCGATGCCATCACAGCTTGTGTGATGCCTACGCTGAAACCCTTCCGTCCCATCGTGGCACTGAAGACCAACCTGCTGTTCGATGCCCTGCTGGCTCCCAACATAGAGATTGAGGTGCCCTTCGGCAAGGACAGGCAGTGGAGTGTGATGGTGGAAGACTGGTTTCCCTGGTGGCTCTTCAACCGCAACGCCCGTCAGAGCACCAATCCCTACCGACTGGCAGGCGTGCCCTACTACAGCAACAGCGCCAAGGGCTACCGCGATGCCTACGAGGTGTGGCTCATCGGAGCAGAGCTCCGTCGCTGGTTAGGCAAGTGCTACCAGCGTCCCCTGCTGACGGGAACCTTCATCGGCCTCTATGTGGCAGGCGGGAAGTTCGACATCGAGCGCAAGGGGAAAGGCAATCAGGGAGAGTTCTTCTCCGCAGGAGCCACCATCGGCCACTCGTGGCCCCTAGCCAAGCGGTGGAACTTCGAGGTGTCGGCCAGTGGGGGAGTGGTCTTCGGACCGCGTCGCCACTACCACGGAGAGTTCGACGACACCCACCTCATCTGGGACTACAGCAAGAACTTCTTCTACGCCGGTCCCACCAAGCTCAAGGCCTCCATCGTGTGGCTGCTGAGCAATCCGTTTGAGAAAAAAGACAAGAAAGAAGATAAGAAAGCGCTCTTTGAAAAGACAACATACACAGAGGACGACACCATACCCCTCCGACAGGAAGGAGGCGACCGATGAACACCAGAAGTCTCATCTCCACACTGCCGTGCCTGCGTAGGGTAGGGGTGGTGGTCGCCGCAGCCATGCTCCTGCTGCTCACCTCCTGCGACCGCCGTCCGCTCGAAGTATATTTCGAGAACATGGTGCAGGTGAGAGTGGATGTCGATTGGATGTCGCGCTACGGAGAGCTTCCGTCGGGCATGACCATGGTGCTCTGGAACGCCAACGACTCGCTCTACCGTTCCCTGCCGCCCACCCACAACGTCACCTCGCAGAGCCTCTTCCTGGAGCCCGGCATCTACAAGCTCATCGTCTTCAACCAGAGCTACGACGAGTTCTCGTCTATCAGGTTTCAGGATGTGGGCAACCACAACCTCTTCTCCGCCCGGGCCAAACCCATCACCACCCGCGCACCGAGAAGATGGGACGAAGGCATGCACTTCATGTGCGACCCCGAGATGATAGGTGTTGCCGTTGACACCATCGCCATCACCGAAGAGATGATGCAAGACGAATACCTGCACTTCGTGGGCTACAAGCACCGCAACAACATACCCGACACCGCGCACTATGTCTTCAAGGAGGTGGTCGATCCGATGATCACGCAACTCAACGTGCGCGTCATGGTGAAAGGCTACAGCAACATGCACTCCGTGGAGGGCAGCGTCTCGGGCATGAGCGACGGCTTCTACATGAGCCGTGTCGATAGAACCCAGGAGACCGGCGTACTGCTGCTCGACAACTGGAAGGCTGAACCCATAGAAGGGGAGGGCGACAAGGGATGGGTGAAGACCTCCATCAGCACCTTCGGACTGCCCTTCGGCAAGGAGCGCGTGGAAAACCGCGACTCCACGGACAACGTCCTCACCTTAGGGTTCCTGCTCACCGACGGCAGCGTGAAGAAGTTCACCTACAACGTAGGAAAGATCATGAAATACCTCACGCCCACGGGCGACGCCCTCACCAAGGCAGAGGTGCTCAAACACATCGAGGTGGAGATCATCATCGACGACCCCATCGAGAGTCCCGACCTGCCATACGTCGATCCGTCCGACCAACAAGCCAGTGGCTTCGACGCCCATGTCGATGACTGGGAGTTCGGCGGAACCTACGAAGTGAGTTTCTGACACCCTCAGAACCCATACAGAGCATCATCAAGACAAAACATCAATATATAAGAAAAAAAGAATAGATCACATTTTATTAACAACTTTAAAAACTGAAAAGTTATGAAAAAACATTTATTTTTTGCTGCCACAGCATTAGCAATGCTGGCCAGCTGCTCACAGAGCGATGACCTCTCGGCCCCCGTGGTCGCTGAGAACACCCAGCCTCAAGCCATTGAGTTTGGTACGTATGTGGGGAAGGGAATCCAGACCCGTGCAGGATGGGTTGGTGACATTACCAATACTGAACTACAAGATGATAAAAATGGTTCAAAAACCAAAGGCTTTGGTGTATTTGCCTACTACACTGGAACTTCCTCCTACGATGACAAGAATGGTGCTTATAACGCTTCAGGAAAAATTGCTCCAAACTTCATGTACAACGAACATGTATACTATGAAAGTAGTAATTGGAAATACGATAACATCAAGTATTGGCCGAATGAAATTCAAAGTGGTGATGTAGATAAGAATAATAACCCTGAAGAAGCAACAACAGCTCACGCAAATGGTGGTAAGGTTTCATTCTTTGCCTATGCTCCGTATGTTTCAGAATCTACAACATGGGGTAGCGAAACCTCTGGCATAACAAACATGTCAGCAAACAATGCAGTAGGTGATCCTACGCTTACATACACATTTGCTAAGACTGGTAAGAATGTCGATTTGCTTTGGGGTACATATGGTTCTACCTCTGCTTCAGTTGTTGGCGGAACACTAAATCAAGGTGTTGTTTCAACCGCGGCAACAGTGTCACCCCGTCCAGTAACTAATCGTGCGAATTGGACTGTTGACATTCTTTCCAAAACAGATGGTACGCCCACAGACTATAAACTAAATGGTGATCTTGTAAAACAGGAAATTGATGGTACTGTTAACTTCAATTTCAAACATGCACTATCGAAAGTTGGTGGCGGTCATGATCCTCACGATGCTTCCGGCGATGCCGGTTTGATGATTGTTCTCGATGCTGACGACGTTGCAGCTGCAAATGCTGCCAACAACACCGTTATTACCGTAGAGGATATCAAAATTAAGACTTTGCCCATGACATATCTCGATAATACGGGTACAGTAAAAAATGGGGTAGATGCTAAGTATATCACAGGAGGTACATTTAACCTCGCTACAGGAAAATGGGGTGATATTCAGACAAGTGATGCTGAGGCTGATGCTATTGTGCACGAACTTACAACGTCAGGCGCTGATGTTTCTGGTTCTTTGAACACTGATATTGCAGAACCGGCTTCAGTTACTTCAATGTCTGGTACACCGAAGCAAGTAAATGGCTCTGTTCCCGGTGTTACTGGCACTCCCAAGAATGTCTATGGCAGCGCGACCAGCCCCATGCTGTTCATCCCTGGTTGCAAGCCTAAGTTCGAGGTTGAGATTACCTATTATGTACGCTCATACGATGATAAGCTGAATGCTGACGCTGCTTCCGGTGGTGAGGGAACTTGGACCAAGGTAAAGCAAGTGATCAAGAAACAGGTTGAGTTTGCTAAGTACACAGAGCTTAACAAGCGCTACACCCTCCTTATCCACCTCGGCATCACAAGCGTGAAGTTCACCGCAACCGTCGACAACTGGGAAGATGATGACACCGCTATTGACAGCGATGCTAACGACAGTGGTGATACTAACAAGGTTGACTTACCGCTCAACGTTGAGTAATCTTACAACATAAAAATCTCTATAAAGAGCAGTCCCCGTGGCTGCTCTTTTTTCGTATCAAAACCTTTGGCGGTTTGGGAAAAAGTCTTTATCTTTGCAACATGAAAACCGAATTCGGCAAATGGCTGATGGATATAGCCAAATATATGGTTACGGCATTATTGTAATCTACTATATTTGCAGATATGGATAATTCCATCATTATATATGTTGTAGTAATTCTTTCGGCTATTGTTCTTAGCTTTGGACTATACTGGATAAACGAAGGAGAAAAAGACTTTAAGAAGAAAGGGGAAAAGAAATGAATACAATTATCGTATCACTTTCGGTGTTGCTAATTGCCATCGTTGGCACCATCATTCTGAAATATCGAGATCGGCATGCAGCCAATTAAGTATCAGCACAAATCGGGCACTCCCACCGCGGGGTGCCCGATTTTTTGTTTAAAATCTTTGGTGTTGTTGGTAAGAATCTTTATCTTTGCTGACATGACAGAGAAGAAAGCCAGGAGCGTGATGAAACAGCGGATGTTCGACAACGACTATCGTCAGCCCCGCATCTACATGATTACCCTCGCCACAGAGGGACGACAACCCGTGCTCGGCACCCTTGCAGGCGACCCCTTGAAACGACGCGGAGAACCTGGAGGACCGCGCTTCGTCCCGTCGGCGCTGGGTTTTCTCATCGCCGCAGAGGTAGAAGGCATTCCCCGCTTCTACCCACAAATACAGGTTATCGCCAAGCAACTCATGCCCGATCACCTGCACATGCTCCTCTACGTCAGGGAACCGCTGCCTGTCCACCTGGGCAAGGTTGTCAATGGGTTTAAAGTGGGGTGCAACAGGGCTTACAAACATTGGCTGCAAAGCAGCCCATCACCACACACACAGCAAAGCCAGCCACAACAGCAAAGCAGCTCATCACCACACACACAACAACAGCCACAACAGCAAAGCCCATCACAACAGTAAGGCCAGCCACAACAGCAAAGCAGCCCATCACCACACACACAACAAAGCCTACATTGGCTGCAAAGCAGCCCATCACCACACACACAACAACAACCACCACAGCAAAGCCAGCCACACACACAACAACAGCCACAACTGCAAAGCCCATCACCACAGCAAAGCTTACACAGGCAGCCTGATGGTGGTATTCAGAGGCGGCGTGTCTTGTGGTCTGCGGCTGTGCCGCAGGTTCCATTAGAGCCCCGTTTAGAGCAGCCCGGCCTGCTGTGGGAGCATGGCTATCACGACCGGGTGCTTTCGAGAGACGGCCAGCTGCAAGCCCTCATCGACTACATCTACGACAACCCTCGCCGCCTACTGATAAAAAGGCTGCACTCCGACTATTTCCGGCAAAAAGACATCGCCGTCGCAGGCATGGTACTACATGCCATGGGCAACAGCCGCCTGTTGCAGTTGCCACGACGCGTGGCGGTGCGCCTGTCGCGTCACTTCACCCATGACGAGTTGCAGCGCCGCTGCGCCGAGCTATTGGAGGAGGCACGCCAGGGAGCCGTTTTGGTTTCCCCTTTCATCAGTCCTGGAGAACGACTCGTGGAGCGTTTGGCCCTGGCTGAGGGGCTTCCCCTTGTCCGGCTGATGGACACAGGCTTCTCTCCGTTCTACAAGCCCGATGGTCGTTACTTCGAGACTTGTGCCGCAGGCACCCTCCTGTTGCTCACCCCCTTTGAGTTTCAGTCACAGCGAACAGCCCTCAGCCGTCAGACCTGCGAACGGCTGAACGAGCTTGCCACAAAGCTCTGTTTGCAGTAAAGAATCTTTGCGTTACGCACACACGCGTTAATAATAAGGTGGAAAAGTGTTAAATTATTTTGTCATTACTCATGGAATTAGTACTTTTGCAGGCTGTATTTTTATACTCATGAGGATTTTAAAAAATAAACTTAGCATATTTGTTTTTACCCTATTTCTTTTTGGAGGATGCAAAAGCGAGGATTCAGAAGGCTCTATTGTTGTAGAAGAGCCTTTGAAGGTGACCTTTAACACCTATCTGCAGGAGGCGTCGGGCAGCACCCGTGTCAGCTATCCCACACATTCGGTGGGCGAGCTGACCGAGTCGAGTCTGCGCGATGCCCACTTCGGGGTTTTCTCCATGAGCACCGGCAATAAGCGCTATGCCTACAACACGGCGACGGCGCAGACGCCTTTCAACTTCATGTTCAACCAGGAAGTAGGGTGGGGTGGTGCCGCCTGGAGCTATGAGCCCGTGAAATACTGGCCAAACGACAACCAGCCTGCCGACGATCAGACTCCTCCCGCACAGGGCAGTCAGCAGCACAGCTACCTGAGCTTCTATGCCTATGCCCCTTACTTCGACGGCACCGACAAGACCGAAGAGGCAGAAGCTACGGGCCTTGTCCGCCTGTCGGCCAACGATGCCGAAGGTCAGAACACCTATGTCACCTACAAGGCAGCCTCGTCCATGCACAGTACGGAAAGCGTTGATCTGTTGTGGAGTCGCAGTGTTGCCGCCGATGACTATGCCGACCTCTACAAGACAGACGGCAGCGGCTATGTGAATGGGCAGGTGAGTCTGAAGTTCATCCATGCCCTGTCGCGAGTGACCTTCGATGTGCAGGCCGTCATCGACCGCCGTCTGCCCGCCGACGCGTGGCCCGAATATCCTGTTCCCCTCGATGCCAACACCAAGGTTTTTGTGGAGAGCGTGAAGATTGAGAGTCCGGTGGTCTATGGCCAGGGCAACATGTATCTGACTCCCCATGACGACAAGGCCACCGTACCCTACTGGGACGACTTCAGCAACCCCATGTCTCCCACGCTGAGCGGTGCCGGCATAGCTCCTCATCTACTCTGGGGCGGCAACCCTGCCAGCCACGAAGACGCCACAGAGACGAAGGCCGACTTCGACGCGCTGCCAGCCGGCGTCACCCATGAAGAGCAGAACCTCTTCTCTACCACCACTGGCGGCTGGTTCATGTTCCCGCCCACCTCGTCGGCACAGCCGCTGACCGTGCATGTGGTCTATGACGTCATCACCTACGACCCCAGCCTGAAGCTGAACACACCACGATACTACTCCATCATCAGGAACGACATCACCCAGACCACGGGCACGCTGACCTTCGAGAGCAACAAGTCATACACGCTGAAGCTGCTGCTGGGTCTCACCACGGTGAAGTTTGACGTAGAGGGCATAGAAGACTGGGCCGTTCCCATCATGCTCGACGGAGTTTTGCACGACCCCGGCGAGGTGACGAAGGAGCTGGACGTGGAGTGAACGTAAAACGAAACAACGAAGAACCATGGATTACAGATGGCTGTTAACATTAGGCACCGTCATCATGATGATGGCAGGATGCACAGCAGACGATGACGCCGAGAGGCTCTCAGCGCCCATGTCACCGACGCTCACGGTGAGCGAGTTGCCATGGCAGCAGCAGGGTCTCGCCGTCACCCGTGCCGCGGAGACCCTGACGAGTCTGAAGTCCAGCGGCATAGGACTCTATTGCGATAAGATGTCGATGGCCAACCGTCAGGTCGCCTGGAATGTTGCCACGCAGACATGGGACTTTGGCAGCTATCCCTACTACCTGCCCAGCGGCTTCACAGCCACCGACCTCCTGGCCTACGCTCCCTACAACGCGTCGGCAGTGGTGGCCGGCGGCCTCTACACCTTTGCTCCGGCCGTGGACAACAGCGTTGACCTGATGTGGGGTGACAGCGGCGGCACGCCGCCAGCCCTGACGCTGACCTTCCGCCATGCCCTTGCCAAGGTGTCGTTTGGCACCGTCAGCAACCACTATGGCAGCACCGTCACCCTGCAGTCGGTCACCCTCACCGACAAGCCCTCCCAGCGACTCTACGAAAGTGGCCGTCTCAACCTGTCTGACGGCACCTGGAGCAACCTCTCGGCCTATGCCACAGAGAAGGTTGTCAGCCGTACCGACTTCGATGCCGACGCTGTGGGCAGCCAGCCATTGTCTGTTGCCGACGGCGACGTGGTGGCTCTCGGCCTGGAGCCGATGCTTTTCATTCCCGGTCCCACAGTCGTTGTCACCGTGACCATCAACGGCGACTACGGCACAGAGACATTCTCCCAAGAGCTGACCCTTGAACAAGGAGTCAACAAGGAAGTGAGCATCACCATTGCCCAAAACCACCAGGTAGAGATAGAGTAGGGCAGTGATCTCAAAATCTGAGAAAGAGCGATGAAGAATAAAAAAAGACATATCAAACTGATGGTGCTGGCACTGCTGCTGAGTGCCTGTTCGGGCGAAGACAGCCCACAATGGGACAGTAGCCGTCAGGTCATCACGATAGCAGCCGACGTAGCCGGTGCCGAGACAAGGGCGGGAGCGAGCGGCTGCATAGACTACGACGTGTTCACCACGGAAGGTTTTGGCGTGTTTGCCGCCTCCGATGCCACAGGCTTCTCGTCAGACTGGCTGTCAAACGAACACATGACCTATACGCCGGCCGGCACCGAAGCCTTAGACCCCGTACACCTGCACCCCGCCAACTGGAGCTATGGCCAGCAGAAGCTGTGGCCTGCAGACCAGAGCATCTCCTTCTTCGGCTATGGTCCCTATGTGGCAGCCGACGACGCGGGGCCCGGCATCACGGCCGTTGACGGCACCACGGCCGACGACCCCTATGTGAGCTACCGCGTGGCCACCGACGTGAGCCAGGCCGTTGACCTGCTCTGGGGTGTGAGAGGAGCCACCGGCCTGCCCTGGACCCAAGCCACGGCAGCCACCACGGGCGGCCTCGTGACGCTGACCTTCCACCACGCCATGGCAGCAGTAGGCTTTCATGCCCAGGTGATGGTCGATCAAGACAACAACCTCAGCAACCCCGACGACCATACCACCACCGGCCTTCCCGGCTCTGTCAACTGCAAGGTGACACTGAAGAGCATCACCCTCAGCGCCACTGGCGGCGGCTCGTTCTTTGAAAAAGGCAACCTACATCTGAACAATGCCACTGCCAAGGGCGGCACAGCCTATCAGCCCAGGTGGTCGAACACCAGCGGCACGCTGAACGACTTTGTACTCTCCGGCACCGCCCTGTCAGCCACCCTGCGGGATCCCAACCCGGCCAATGCCGCCGTCGGTGCCTTCATGAACAACGACGCTGTAACCGGCATCAACGAGACGGCCAACACACAACGCGTCATCAGCGACAACGCCAACGGTAAGGAGCAATGCTGGATGTTCATACCCAAGAGTGCTCAAGACTACTGCGTAAAGGTGGAATACTACGTCACCTACAAGACCGGTGCCGACAGCTACCAGCGACTGGACTACACCGGTGCCAATGCCGTCGTGCTCAACATCAGCGACTGGCAACTTAAGGCCGACACCAAGTACTACCTGAACCTGGTGTTCGGGCTGAAGACCCTTGATGTCACCCTCGATGCCACCGACTGGGCCGGCACTCCCGTACCCGTGACTGTCAGCATCGAGCACGGCACCTCAGCCGGCGAGTCGCTGGCACGCGAAATCGACAGGTGAACCGTAGGGGGAAAGAACCAAACAGAAAAGACAAGCAAGCCATGACCAGAGAAAAATCATACATCCTACACTGTCTGACCCTGTTCCTGCTACTCATGGCAGGAATACAAGACATGTGGGCAGGGGTGAGGTTTCAAAGCATCGAGCGACTGTCGGACAACGGCAACGGCACCTACACCTCTTCACACAATGCCGGCAACAAATATGCCCTGGCCGTTGCCGACCTGAGCAACCTTGCCGGCATCACGACCAAGGAGGTGGTGAACGTGGAGTTTGACTGCTACATACCCTCCGGCAGTCGCTGGAACATAGGATTCGGCGACAAAACCCAGCGCGTGGATGCCAGCGGCAACTACAATGCCGGCAACCCAGATCCCAAGACCAACTACAACGCTACCGGCGGCTTGATGTTCTCTTTCGGTACCAACAACGGCACCAAATTTACCGTGAACGGCAGCGGCGACTACGACGCCTTCAACAAGAACCTGCACGTCAGCGTGAGCTTCAACCGCAGCACCAACCAATATTCCTACACGCTGATGAGCGGGTCCACGACGATAGCCTCTGGCAGCAATATTGCCACCAGCGTGAGCGAGCTCACCCTCATAGAAGCATACTCCTGGCAGAGCTACTCCACCGTCACCTTGGGAGAGGTGAAAGCCCTCGACGGACTGTACTTCCAGAAGTCTTCTGACGTGATGTATATTGAAGACCTCACCTACAGTCCCCTGGTCAACGAGACAGGGCAGGGCGTAACCTTTAGCGGCAACTACAGCGGCTTCCTGCGCGAACTGAACGGTCAGCCCACCTACCCGCTGCACCCCATCAAGACAACGGGCACCACCCCCGACGACAGCAGTGAAGGCACACCCTTGACACTCACCGCCACCACCACGGGCGGTCTGACGCTCACCTCGACCATGAACCTGCACATCAAGACACGCCGCATCATAGACCCCAACAACTTGGTGAGCGGCTCCACCTTCAACGCTGGCAACGCCACGGGCCTGCTTGACGAAACCGAAAACAAA
The DNA here is from genome assembly GCA_964561385.1 of uncultured Prevotella sp. Lineage (GTDB taxonomy): Bacteria > Bacteroidota > Bacteroidia > Bacteroidales > Bacteroidaceae > Prevotella. The sequence goes on along the minus strand of CAZLPO010000003.1, from coordinate 30,869 downwards.
GAGGAAAACAAAGAGTATGTCATGGTGAACGGACTGAAGCTGTGGTTTGGTGCCAATGAAAAATACAACGGAAAGAAAGAACGGCAACTGGTATGCAACACCAACGGCTACTACGGCGTCATCTGCATCGATACCAACGGCTGGTCGTTTGGCAACATCGAATACTGGAACAATCCCAGCAAATACTGGGGTACCTTCTACCGACTGGAAGTGCCTGCCACGCTCCAAGACCTCCACGACCTCCACCTGTCGTTCTATCTCGAACCAGGCTCCGAGGCAGGGCTGTATGACAAGAACGGAACAAAGGTCGTAGCACTACCTGCCGCCAGCTCGGGACTGACCATCCACAAGGTGCCCAAGTCGCAACTGACGTCCAACACCGTCTATTATCTCTACTGCCCCAACAAAGCCCTTGTGCTGAACGCCCTCACCTATGATGACTACCAGGCCGGCATCAACTACAGCGGTACACTGCAGGGAGTGATGTTCACCGGCGAGACACATGCGGCACCCACCGTGACCGTCATCGACGCCGACGGCAACGACGTGACCAGCCACTACACCATGGCCTTCACCTCCTCTGACGGCAGCGTTGCCACCGTCAACAGCACCACCGGAGTCGTGACAGCAGTGGCAGAAGGAGAGACCACCATCAGCTGTACGCTGACCGGCAGCGACGGACATCCGAACATGACCGCCACGACCAAAGTCTATGTCACCGACGGAGACTGGGACATTAAGAACTATGCCAACTACACCAGCTTGGATAACAACCTGAGCGACAGCCAGTGGAGCCTCAGAGGGTCAGGCCACGTCAGAAACAAACTCATCACCAACAGCGAATTTGAGTTTATCTACAACAAGACCGGCGGCCTCTATACCATCACCAACGGTCTGCAGCTGAAGGGTAACACCCGCTTCGTCTCCAACGGCTTCTCTAACAACAGCTGCGACGCCTCCATCACGCTCTTCTCCATTGGCGACAATGCCGCCCTTCGCATTCCGGCCCGCCGCGGCATGGTGGTGTCCATCACCTCCTTTGCCTCAGACGACGAGACACAGCTTCGCATAGAAGGTGTGGAGAACATTGACGGCAGTGCCGCCAACGTGCTGACTGCCAACCAGGCATCGGCCACAGCCCGCTTCATCTGCAACACCGATGACGGCTATATCACTCTGTATAACGAAAACACCCGACTGGCAGTGAGCATCCAGCACATCGTGGTGAGCCGGGAAATCATCCTGGCCGATGGCACCACCGTCTATGTCAACCGCGAAGGTTCCTACCAGAACGACATCCTCAATGCCGAAGGCTCAGGCTCCACCTTTGCCTTTTCCTGGGTGAGTGACAGCCACAGCTTTGCCACCGACGCGACCGACTTTGCTACGACAGGCCACATCAGCGCCTTCACCGGCTACGGGTCGGCCACCATCAGGGTCACCGCCACAGGCGGCCTGCTCGACGGCCTCAGCAAAGACTACACCATCAAGGTCATCAAGATGGGCATCGTGCATGCCGAACCTAATGCCCTGCTGACCAAGCTGGGGGTCAACGGAACCATTTCCGACGACGAATCCCTGGGCGAAGGATACTGGAACTACAAGGATGACTTGAAACAAAACGTCCGCATCTACAGTAAGGCTGACAACAGCTACAATGAAGATCCACCCGCCCTCAACCAGGAAGTCACCTTCACGGTGGAGAGTGTCTCTAAGCCACACACCACGGCCACCATCACCAAGTCGGGCGGGAACTACCAGTTTGCAGCCAACGGACTGGGAGACGTTGTCATCAAGGCAACACTCGGCAAGGTTGAAAAAACCTTCACCTACCACATACAAGGTGTAGATTTCGTTACCACCCATGCCGTCATCGATGCCGACCGCGACTCCTACGACCTGGAAATCAGCAACACGATAGGTCAAATCAACAGCATCAGCAGCTACACCATCGATGAGGTCGGAAACCTCAACGACAGCCCCACACACTCTCTGGAGGGCAACGTCATCCACATCAGCAACATCACCGCCAAAGACGGATGGACAGACAGCGACTCCAAGATACCCTCCAGCAAGGGCGGCACCTACATTGTATCTGCCATTGTGAACTACACCCCCCCCGGAGGCGCTGCCACCAACATGATACTGGTCACCTATCTCACCGTGGCCTACAAACAAAACGTCTGGAATTTCCAAGGCGACCTGAACCCTTTTGGCATCAGCGGGACTTACTACGACAACGAGGCAACACCCAACGAATATACAGCCCGGCCCCTGCCCAAAGATGCAGAAGACTACAACGTGGCACACAACGACTTCTGGGAATACCAGAAGAAGTTCCGCTCACCCGACTCCAATGCCGGTTACGTCTATGTGTATCGGTTCCCCATCGACTGCACCAATCCCTACATCATCAACGAGACGGCGGGCTTGCAGATCTACTCAGAGGGAAACTTCGGTGTCACCTCGGCGGCAGAATACACCGACAACGGATTCAGACGTGAAGGCGCGGACCCCGTCGGCGACTATTGGTACAACAACGGCTACAAATACTCCAAAGAAGACAAGAAACGGGAACTGGTGTTCAAGAACGGATGCCGCATCGTCATTCCGCACCTCAAAGCCGGACAACAGATAGACTGCTACTGGCACCGCCACAGCGATGACCAGGGCGAACGTCTGCGCATGAAGAACCTTTGCGATGCCAGCGGCACAGAGATTACCGACATCTACAAGATTGCCTACACCAAGAAAACGCACAGTGTGGCTGCAGAAGAGGAAAACGGCCAGACCGTAGCCGGCTGCTACAGCTTCATTGTCAAAGACACCGGCGAAGAGTGGGTAGATGTGGAGATTACCAGCGTCGATAACAACTGGACCCGCCTGCACGAGATTGTGCTGCACGAACCCCATGGCATCGTTTCCGAGTCGCAATCGACCTACGAGACAGCCATGACCGACCTCGATCGCGGCAAATACATACAGGTGGCTGACGGTATGCCACACCGCATCAGTCTTGACGAAGGCTGGACAGAAGTGAACATCCACAACGGCGGACTGCCAAGCTACACCGTGACGAAGGATGCCACACTGACCGATGCCACCGTGGAATGGGAAAACGGACACCCCGTACTCAACTACCAGAACGGATGGGGAAAATTCTATGTCACACTGAGCAACACCACACAGGACGGCAAGTATATCTCTACCTGGAAAAACTACACCATCACCATCGGTAAGCAACCGGGACAAAGCTATCCCTACACATGGGACTTCACCAAATACCGCACCACGACAAAGGAAGACATTGCCTATCGGGACTTTTCCGAAGAGAATACCCTCATCGAAATTCGTGAAGACAAAAACAAGACCATCAGAAGAGCCACGCAGACGTGGAACTTCGCTGCCAACAACTGCCAGGCACTGACCACTGGCTACGGCGGAAGCAGCTATGAGTCGTATTTCGTCAACAAAGCACAGCTCGTCTCGACAGCACTGAACGGACAGATACCCGAAACCGACGGACTGTCCTTCAACCTCGATGTCGGTAACGGCACACTCACATCACTGAACCTGAACATGTCGTCAACCATAGCCGGCAGCACTCGAACAGCCTACAACGGACAAACCTGGTCGGAAACGGGATGCCTGAGCATCGGTGCTGGCGGACAGATCAACCTGCCAAAGCCGGGAGCCTCTTTCAATGACTTCTATGTCTATGTGCTTTGCAGCAGCGAGCCCAGCATCGACGCTACAGTCTTGGAGAAACTGACAGCCGATGTCAGCGACGCCGGCACAAAGAAGCAATACTGCTACCACTTCCTCCAAGACGCCGATGCCACACTGACCTTCAACGAAGCGTCTGAAGTCTATGTCATCGCCGTGACCAACCGCTTCAAGCAACTGACACACATCGGCACCAACGGATGGGCCACAGAAAGCCGAAACACCACGACCGACCTTGCCCTGACGAGTCTGCTCACGACTAACCCCGTCAAGGCTTATGCCATCATAGAAACCCCTGCCAACCCCATCTACTCCGAAGACAAGACAACCACCCATGTGAGCCTGGTGGACGAACGCTATGTGGTGCCGGCCAACGTCGGAGTGGTGCTCAGACAGACCCGTGACGTGCCAACAGGCGACAACTATAGCGTGCCACTCTTCACCCCCGCAGTCACTACCGCTGCAGACCCTTCCGAAGATTTTGAACACAACCTCGTGAGACCCAATGTCAGTACAACATTGTTTACCACAGAGACCGTTGACTTCGACGGAACGACAGAAACCGACGGCACAGACTATAGCCGCTTCATTCTGACCAACCGCTTCGCCACCTGGAAAAAAGCAGGCGACGAGACCGTCACCAGCCCTACAGCCTTTACAACAGGAAACCGAGCCATGTTCTACCGCATGCATATTTATGACAACAACTTCGACGGTAAGACGGTAGAAGAACTCAACACGCTCGGCGCCAACAAGGCATACCTGCTGCTCAAGACCGACAAGATTGCTCCGGCACTTTGGACGACGGGGGCATCGGCAAGAGGATATGTGGGCATCATAGGCGAAAGCGACATCACCCTCTTCGAAGAGGAAACAGAACATTCTGCCGAACAACCTCTCTACAACCTGCAGGGACAGATGGTCAGCAGCGAACAACTGCCACGCGGAGTCTATATCAGGAATGGAAAGAAACATGTAGTGAAATGAAGAAAAAAACAACTGACATCAAGAATATAATCACCTGGAGCCGGAAGAGCCGACAGCTCACCATCTTCGCTGCCACCCTCCTGATCGTGACTGCCTGCGGAGACCATGATGACCTGACGGCAAACACAGCCGGCAATACGGCCGTTACCTTCTCTACCGAAGTGGTCACAGAGGCCGACACCCGCGTGCATACCGGGACCATCAACGACCTGACATCCCTGAAAGCTATTACCGACGGCTTCGGTGTATTCGCCTACCTCACTGAAAACGACGTGTGGAATAGCGTGAAGACAACCGCTATACCCGACTTCATGTATAACCAGTCGGTGTCGTGGGGCATACAATATGTAACACAAGACGGACCTGGCGATACCGACAACCCCCACTATGACTGGATATACAGTCCAGCTAAGTACTGGCCCAACAGCTCGGCTAATGCCACGCCACGCCGCATCAGCTTCTTTGCATACGCACCCTTCACATCGACAACAGAGGTGGGCAGCAACACCATCAACCTGACAGACATGCCAGACGATGCTGACCCTACACCACACTTGGAATATACCCTCGGCGATGCAGGAAATCAGGTCGATCTGCTATGGGCCTGCTGCACCGATGCCACCCGTAACGGTCAGGGACTGATTGTCACTGGGCCTGCCGACAGCCACACCTACCAAAAGGTGCCGCTCTACTTCCACCATGCCTTGGCCTGTGTAGAATTCTATGTGCAGCGCATCTATGACGAAGAAACATATACCGGCAAGAAACCTGCAGCTGAAGAACACACCAAACTCTTTGTCAGCCAACTCAAACTGGAAGAAACCAGCAGCACCCCAGGGCCATACCCCATCTATGGGAAAGCCGTCCTCAGCCTGGAAGACGGCACATGGAGCAGTCAGGAAGGAATAACAGGAACCTTAGAAGACGACAAGGTGATATCCTACGGCGAGAAAAAATTTCAACCTAACGTCAGCGGAACACTGGCTACAGGCACCACATCGCTGGAAGTGTCGATGATTCGTGACAGTGAACTCGACAAATGGCAACTCGACGGATATGGCGTTGATGACCAGGAACGACCTCTCTTTGACTTGAACAAGCCACTGCTGTTCATTCCTCAGCAGCTGAAACTCACACCCACCCTGAGCTATTCCATGGTTACACGCGACAACGAACTGCCCATCAACTCGCTGACCGACAGCCAGGGCAACCGCTACAGCAGAAAGACAAACCAGGTGGAGGGAACTCCTATGAACCTGAACCTGCAGGCCGGTAAACGCTACAAGATACTCATACACATAGGTGTAGAAACCATACGCTTTGAAGTCATCAGCGTTGAAGACTGGGACTTCCCCATCCGCTTCACACCCGATGTAGAAGACTTTAACCAGCAAACCAATGAGAGAACACTTGATGAAAATTAAGACACCTATCACCACAGGCATCAGAACCATGGCGCTTCTGCTAATGAGCGGTCTGCTGACAACAGGTTGCTCTGATGATCTGGTCAACCATCTGCTCGGAACAGAAGATAATGACAACATTGTCTTCGCTGTCAGCGTGAGCGAACTGGCCAATGAGGAGAACAGTATAGGACCATCAGCCAGAACTGGTGGAAGCGACTTTGTGAGCCACGGACTAAAAGGATGGAATAGCCAACTGGAGGTTCACCGCATGCCCATCCCTGTTGTCGGCATACACCCCAACACGGCAACAGCAAGCATGGCAGTGGCCGGAACGACACGAGCCTCTGTAAACGACATTGCCGGCAACGGAACACACTTCCACGACTCTCTCAGCGTCTGGGGATATACCAGCAAAGGACGGACACTCTTTGACAACCACCTGCAAAAAAAGGTGCGCGGCTGGCGCACCTCCGTACACTGGCCCTACGACAAAGAACTGACAGGACCTGATGACGGAAAGGAAAACCCTGAATACATGAGATTCTATGCCATCGCTCCGGCACTGGAGTCTATGGAAGACCTTCGACTAAACAACACACCGGCCTACAACCAACAGCCCACCTTCCATTTTGAAGTGTCCAACAACATCCATGAGCAACGCGACTTGCTCTATGGCGAATCTACCGTCAACACCAACACTGACAACTGGGGAGCCATTGACGTACAACAAGGACCCGACGGAAGCATCACCGCCGACCCTAAAAATGAAAATCTCGGACAGGATAACAAAATTGTCAAACTGCGCTTCTATCACATCCTTACAGCCATTCGCTTTGCACAAGGAAAGATGCCTGTTGGAACCACGGTGAAAAACATCACGCTGACTGCTATCAAGAATAGCGGCAACTATACTCCGGGAAACAATGCCATAGGAAGCTGGAGCTCACAGACTGGCAACATCACCTATACCATCAATGCCAACCAAGCCATTGATACCTACGCACCTGAAAATGTGTATATAGACCATGGAAACGTCATGTTTCTGATGCCGCACACACTGGATGCGGCTGCCACACTGACCATTGTGCTCAACGACGGGGTGAGCGACCACACCGTCAGCTGTTCACTCAACGGCGACGTGTGGCTACCCGGCTATACAGTGACCTACAAGCTCTCTGTCGGCAAACTGCGTGAGGGCTACTATCTGGTTGTTGAACCAAGCAGCGACTACGACTCTTCCGTCAACAAGACCGTGCCCGTAGAGAACGCTACCTCCACAACCACCGAGACCAAGAAAGGCATGGGAGCTGACAGCTACGAAGGAACAAGCTCTCAAAGCGGACACTTCTTCATTCACAGCTTCCGCAACTCCAAGGACTACAGCCAAGGAGCTTCTGGCGTGAATGTATTCGACAACGTCGGATGGCAGGTTGTAGGCTTTGCTGACACCAACGACAATGACTATACCACCGCCACCTATACACCAAACAACACAAATGCCAAGTTATGGGTGTCGGCACTGACAGGATGGAACGCTTCCTGTTCAGAACCCGATGAAGTTCAAGCAGAACAGCCTGGAGGCATGAACCAGGAAGTCTTATACACCATGAACTCTGTTAGCGGAACGGAAAGAAACCACGCTACCATTCTCAGCAACAACAACAATGTCACTGAAGGCTTCAACTTATCAACCAACCTGCCCAACGGCTCGAGTCTCGATGGTGACAAGATGCCAGGATGTTCCTATAACCACCGTTCTTTCGATATCTACAACTCCGCCAACAGCTATATCGTTAACGCACAAGGAACCTATCGTTTCCCTTTGGTCTATGGCAATAGCTACCAGAACGGAGTAGCAAGAACCCTCTCGATGAACACACTCGTCGATCATGCCGGGCATGCCATCCGACATGCCAACATTCTGGAACAGGTCAACAGTTACGAAGATGTTCTGATAGAAGACCGAACAACAGACTTGACCACAGAAGAACAAGGAGCGGGTAAAACTAAAAAACGTTATTCGCGCATTCGTTACGGTGGAGCAGAACATACCAGTGAAATCACACTGGACCTCATCTGGCAAGATGTCAGCGGCCTCTTCACCGTGGATCAAAACGGCTTTGACAGAGCTCCCACAGAGTCTGTGACAGGCTTTGCCAACTTCACCGTCAATCCAGCCAACCTACAACCCGGAAATGGCGTCATCGCCTTGAAAGGTCGTCGCAGAACCATCGTTGTAGATAAAGTGTTCAACGGTTCTGGAACACTGCTCTCAGAAACTGTGGTAAGCTCTACAACGGCTGACCAGGCCCATGCAGAAATCCTCTGGACCTGGCATATTTGGGTGACAGATGAGGTGTATCCCAACAGTGATGCCGAATCAGTAGCCTCCAACTATCCACAGTATGACAGCAACACAGCTTCCAAGATTCCAAGCTTCTATAATGCTGGAGGAGTGGCAACAGGCGACCGAATTCTTCCCGTCAATCTGGGCTGGGTACCCGACAATATGTCGTTTTCCAAGTACGACCGTCGTGAAATATGGGTAAAAATCAAACAGACAGAATCTGAAGAAGTCATCTACTTCAAGCTATGCCGCGAAGTCAACCAGCAGGCGGTTAGCGGCACGTCAACCATCTATCAGTGGGGACGGCCGACAGCATTGCCCATGACCAAGCATCTTGATGCTTCAAATAGAACGCTCTACAATGCTTCTTCACCTCTCCCTTCATCTACCTTCACTGCAACAGTTTTGTCGCCACAGGACGCAATTATGAGTCCCACAAAGGCAGCAGTTGGTTGGAATCCAGCTACCAACTACTGGTCAGAAAGTTCAAAGACACTCTACGACCCCTGTCCGCCCGGTTTCCGTATGCCAGGTGGAAGCGTGTTCACCACCTTCTCACTCACAGGCAGCGATGTTACTTCAGGAAACGGTCTTAACGCATGGCCGGCAGAAGGGTTTATTTCGTCGGGAGGCTATTTCTACACAACCCAACACACAACCATTACGCAGGCAGACCGCTACGGGCCCAAAGTATATCTTCCGCTGACAGGAATATGGTCTGACAGCTACACGCAGAGTAATACCAACAAGGGTTACGGTTGGACAGGTGTCCAAGGCAGTCACATAGAGTATGTGCCGAGCAGCAGCAGTGCCGGATTCTTCAAATTCAATGAAACCACTCTCAACACAAGCCATGCGCTCCCTGTCAGGGCAAGGTCTCAATAGAAGCGGAAGGTTACCACTGGTCTGTATTGCGGGTGGGATCAAACACAACTGTGATGTTCTCTGGTCCTCTCACCTTGTCATCACCAGGCTCTAACTCATCTACGAAAGCATAGCAGTAGATGAAGCCGCTCTCCCATTTGATATTCATCTTCAGGAGGTTGATGGTTACCCTGGCAGTGAGTTCCTCATTGGTGCTTGCATCTTTTCCTTCCATGGTGATGATAATGTGTGGTACATCATCGTCGGTCAGCACCTGTGGTACCACCAGAAGAATGTTGCCCGGAGCATAGTTGTAATGATGTCCGCTATGTTCAGGCTCGTAGGAACGGTCACGCAGCTCTTTCTCGTTGTTAGTATCACGTTCCATGTAGCGAAGCGCATTGGCATCGCCTCCATTGTTGGACGGTGATTCCTCAAAATAGCCATACATGAAATTGTCATCGAGCATGACACGACGATTATCATCATCAAACAAGAACCAATAAGGATTCTGTATGTAGTGGTTAACGGTTGCTGACCCGGTAGGTGAACCCACGACATTCGATATGATTTCGGTTTGACCGGTAGAAGTATTGTAAGAAGATGTGAAGTCGCTCACAGTGTAGATGTTGTTCAGAGACATTGACAAAGATATGTCGGCAAAAATCTTGTTTCCACCTTTGTCGGTGAAGTCATCACTCAGGCGTTTCCACCGTTGTGTCTTATTGGTTTTCAACCCAACAGTGAGCCAGGAAGCATCATCAGGTATTCGGTCGCCAACGCCCAGCGTAACAACTTTACCATAGGCATTTACATAGGTAGGTGTTTCACTTACCGGAATAACAACATCATTAGAGAGAGTCACCGATGTCCCAGGCTCGATACTCTTCACGGTAAGGGCCTCACCACCGCCATCGGCAATATATACCATCTTATCAGCAGCACGCATAAAAGCATAAAGACGAACCTGAGCCAGCAGGTGATGAAAACTGAAAGGAACGGGTTTGGGGTGATAGCCCGTGACGTTGTCTTCCGCATCGCGGTCGGGAACCAAGGGGTTGGATGTGCGAGAACGGTCGCAAACGATGTCGCTGGCCATGAAATCAACCTGCTCGGCTGCATCCGGGTGCATGGTGAAACGCACCCGCCCCATACCATTATTCACATGATAGGGCTTTGTATCATCTGTGGTGATGGCAATGCCATAGGTTCCCGGGTCACCAGTAGGGTTGTACGGATAATAAGCCCAAAACGATGCATACTCACGCTGGGTAGGGTTGATTGCGCCTGCAACTATATTATTGGACCAGAAGCGTAGGGGAGAGTAGGAGAGAGCATTTCTCCCGTTGGCATAAGGCTCTATGGAAGCCTGTTGGTTGAAAAATAGGTCAGCAGGCGGTTCCACTCCTTTATCGGTCAGGTACTCCTGCCAGGTCTGCTGACCAGTGAAAGCACCAAAGATTCCTACATAGTATTCTCTCTGCCGTTCCTCAGCCTGCTGTGTCGAGGTATTATATATATAATAAGTACGCGAGGCTGTGGCGGGCAGACGTACTTCCTGTCGGTTCACCAGCGAACCGTCTGCCCTCGTGGCTGTCTGACTTCCTATCACTGAAGCACTGAATGCTATCTCACTCTTCATCGTGGCAGGGTCAGACATGCCATTGTAATCGTAGTCATTCTTACACCCCATCAGAAGGAGCGAAAAGAGACCGACACCTAAAAGTCTTCTTATCATTTTTTTGTATTCTTTATTTTTTCAACTGATTATCTTACAACAACCTTCTTTCCGCCAAAGATATAAACACCAGGCTGAATGGACGGATGATTGCGTAGCAAGGTCTGGGGAGTCTCGTTGGTGGCAACGCGGCGGCCTTGCAGGTCATAGACATTGCAGGGCCAGGGTTCCTTCTTCGAAAGTTCATCCTCAATACCCGGCTCACCAGGAATCTCTTGGTCACCTTCGAAGGTGACTACCACACCAGGACGTGATGCCCCGGACGGTGCGTAGTCATAGACCAGATAGACCTTGTTGTGGTAAACATACTTGTTATCACGCTGTGCAGCTGTGGCATTGCGAGCCGTTGCCCAATGAGCATTCTTCAGCGTTGCCTTTTCTACAGCACTTGCTTCATTGAAGGCATCCTGAGAAATAACACCGGTATAGGTGGACTCTTCTGTGTGGTCCCGGTACCAGTTTTCGTTGGTATAGAAACCTACGGCACTGGAGGCATTGTAGTTATACCACTTCTTCGATGCGTCAGAAGTTATATTGTCACTCCACACATCCTTATTTCCAGCCTCAACAAACGGCAAGCCGAAAACCATCACATGGCGACCATTACTCCAGGTAGGAGCAACGCCTGTTCGGTCTTGAACTTTTTGATCGATGGCAGCGTCGGAAAGCAGTTTCTCCAAGTATTCACCATAGAGGCGTATCTTATTATAGCTCTCCGTGATAACCGTTGGTTCAAGGGTGGGCAAGCCCAGTTCGACATAGTAGGGCTTCAGGCTCGGATCAGCATCCTCCTCTGCCGTCTTGGTCGTGCTGTTCCATTTCATCCAGACACCCTGCTTCGGATTGCTCACACGGAGCACCACAGGCCAACCAGCAGGAATGAACTGCGGGTTACCCATGTTGTTCAGCTGACTGACGGAACTCAGACGAAGCGATTTGGGCATTGGCTCGTTGTTGATACTGGTAAAGGCAGCGTCGATAGTCGAACTCAGACGAGTGTCGAAAGGCACATAAAGCGTGGAGTAATAATTGTTGTCGCGGTTGGCCTCTACCAGATCCAGAACATCTCCATTACTGTCACACTTGTAGCTGCCACGCTGAACCTTCACACGCAAGGGCATCTCGTTGTAAGGCCATTCCTGTCGGGTTCCTACAGGCTGTAGCAACCACTTGGTGTCTTGAATTGCGTAGTTCAGACCATCAGTAACCCACTCATCATAGAGGTCTCCTATCTCCTTCATCTCATTATTGGTATGCACCGTGATGCGGTAGCGGTGATTACCATCTATGCAGAGATAGTTGGTCTTAATATTTTCACCTAGTGTGGCATCGTCAGCAGCCTCAGTTGCCATGATACGCATGGTGACGGCAGCACCACCAATGTCATTCAGGCGGAAGGCGGTAGCCGTTTCATCAAGTTTCGTAGTACCGACATCGCCAGCTCCAGCTTCAGCATTGACAAAGAGACCCTGTGTAGAAAGACTGTAACGGTCATAGTCGTCTCCCTCTGGAGAGAAGTAGAAAATGCTCGACGGGTCGTACTCAACAGGAAGCAACTCGATATTGCCGCGAAGCGCGGGATGCGGAGCGATGTCACGGTTTATATACTTGTCGTTATCATCAATCTCATCGATATGCTTATTGAACTCACCGAAGGTATGGAACGTAGTATGCTCCTCATCGGTCTCAAAGAAATGCAAGTAACGGGGCTTCTTACCTGGAGCACTGGCAGAGGTCAGGTTGTTGCTCTCGTCAAATCCCTCATAGTCTTTCTCTGACTGGAACCGATAGCCACTGATGTAGCGTGGTCCGACAATTCCGTTGATTTCCTTTCCATCGTGGTCAAGGGCCTCACGCGAAAAGGCCTGGATGCGGTAATAACCTTGACTGAGCGGGACAAGATTGCTACTGGTAAAAGTCAAAGGCAGGTCGGTACCTGTTGGACGCGGGTCGGTGAACTCCAATGTTTCCCCACCATGTTTCTTGAATGTGCCGCTATACACCAGTTCACGGGCTTTGACGATAGTTTTGAAATCTATGATAGCCGGGTTAACACGATAGGCGTCACGATAGTCTTTCAAAGTGTTGTAGAGGGTGATGTTGTCGAAACTATTAGCCACCTCTGGTTTCAAACCACCCACATAACCAGCCCTTTCAAAGTAGGGGAGCAGTTGTTCCGGTGTGGTCATGAGTCTCCAATTGGCATCCTTGTTGACTCGCAGTTCGCCAGCATGGTCTTTATATTCCAGTTCAGCATGATGAGTGGAAGTGTTGTGAACCATATAGAATGATTTATACTGATCGTCATCAGGGTCTAAATAGGCACTGGTGGGGTGCATGAGGAATGAGTAGTTATTCATACCTTCCATCATCTCATACACTGCATTGCGTGCCCCCCAGGTCTTGCGGTCGTTGTAGCCACGTCCCGGGTGCGTGATGCGGCTCTTGTCAAAGTGGATGCTGCTACTAATACTTCCCGTATAGCGAGCCTGGTCGATGGTTTCCATCGTTGTTGTCTCACTGGGAGAATAATCCGTTGTGTAGTCAATGGTTTCAATCTTGTCGAGGTTAGCACTATCCTCAGAAGGCAGCTTACCTGCCGTAGTGATAACAACATTATCCCAACCAGTACCATTGATGGTTGCATAGCGCGAGTGGAGCACAAAGCCATAGGGATCACCCTCTGGAGCCCAGAGGTAGTTGTTGGTATAGTGAGCCGTGCGGTCGTGACGTGCGCCGATACCATCTAAATAAGAGAAGTTCATCAAGCCATCGTTGTCGTTGTTGGTCAGCATGGAATACCAGGCTGTAGTGTTACGACCTTTTGTTGCGAAACTGAACTCGTCGGGATCGACTTCATAGACCACATCGATGATTACCTGACGGTTTCTATGACTGGCGTCAAGCTGTGTCAACGGATGTCCGTTTTGCGCAACAATGGTTTCATAGTCGCGTGCTGAAGGGTCAACAGTAACAGACACCCATCTGATCTCGTAAGCCAGTTTTCTGACACCATCCTCAACAAAAGTTCTCTGGATACGTCCTGTGACGGGGTCAGCATATTCGCTGGTGAAGTCAACTTTATAGGTTATGCCGTCGATGGTTGTCGTGGCACCTTTCCAGTTGGCATCAGCCTCCTCATAGACAGGAGCCTTTGGCATTAAGCCGGACCCCACAGGCCATTCGTTTTCACCATTCAGGGTAATAGAGCGCATCACATCACGCTGATAGAAAGTGTATTTACAGAATTGACGCCTCATATACCAAGGCACTGTCAGTGTGTTACCGATTCCCACCCGTTCAACAGAATAATCTTTAATCTCATCGCTCACAAGGTCACGCAGAGAAGCACTGTTAAGCTTTTCTTGAATGGAAGCCTTGGCAGCTGTGGTGAGCTTCGATCCAATGGTTGTTCCCTCTGTCACTGAGAAGTCTGTACCTCCCGTTATGTTTGAACCTTTGATGGTTTCCGTAGCCCTGGTGTAGGTACGGTCAGGACCGTCACCACCTGTCACCACGGTCGATGTGCTGGTCATGTATTCCGGGTAGTGGTATTTAAGCCATTCTGCCAAGTGCTGGTCAACGCGAGCCTTTTGGCTATCACTCAAGTCAGCCCCATCCGTATAGTCGAGGGCATGCTGATGAGCGATGACCAAGTGATAGATAACATTGTTGGCAAAGGTCAGCAAGTCAGAGATGTAGAATGGGCGCACAGACTTCGTGTCATCATCATAGAGTGAAGCCGTTGGGTCGTTTTCTATGGGTGCACCCTTCAGATAGAGATATTGTTCACTGGCATCAAGGTCCTTACTGTCAGTGGCACGGTCGAAAGTTACAAACTTGATAGCGGTACCATAAGCAGGACTGTCCTCATCATCATCAATCAGTGCCAGGTAATAGACATAGACGGGGTTGCCGTTATCATCCACCGCGTTGACCTTTTTACCATCCTTGATTTCAGTCTTCTGCAATCCCTGGACGATGGCCCAGTGACTCTTCTGTATATTGGAGTTGATGATACCCTCCGTCGTGTCGTAGAAGAGAGAAGACGAAGGATTGGACTGATAAAGACTGTAGTTTTTCATCTCAAAGTCGTAGGGGTCGCCCACAAAGGCCCACTTCTGGTCGGCCTCGTTGCTCTGCGTTGTCTGGTTGGCATAGGTACGATTTTCTCCTTCATGGGTATTCAACCATCCGTAAGCAGGAGTGGAGATATCATTGCCAGACTTATATTCAACTTTCTCGACCAGTTTATAGACCTCGTTGACGATATGTCCGTCAGAATTATATTCATAGTGGTCAAAGACCTGTTCGTAGCTCACCACACGCACGTTAGAACCTTTATAAGTCTGGTCCCACTGGTAGTTAGCGTTCGACCATGTATATTCATCCTGAGAAGCATCGTCAGAGGTGGTGAAGAACTTTGCTACATCGTCGTTGACAGTATAGACATAGGCTATTTCGTAGTACGGTCGTCCATTGCTGTCGATAATAGCCTTTGCAGGATTCAGACCGTTGATGAAGTTATTTTTGACATCGCCCTCCCAGATGGTTATCTTGTCTTCACCTGTGAAGTTGGCAAGATTCTGCAGCTGCGTGGTGATGGAATTGTTCTTTGCAGACTTTTCAGAATCGCTCTCTGTGCCAGTATAACCATTATATGACAACTGGTAACACTCGATATAGTCACAACCAAAGCGTTTCAACGTAGGTGGAAGCGATTTAAATACATCGCCATACTTCAGTTCCACATGTTTCAGCGTGGCTTTCAGTTCGCCATTGATATTATAGATGTGTACATTGGCGTCGAAGCAGTCATTGTCAGCCATATCGTTATCTTCTGCAACAGCTGTACGAATAGTAGCTTTCTGTATGTCGCTGGTTTTAGTGCTGAGGCTGAAATACTGAAGCGTGAAGTCGCTCTCGTTGGTACCGTCAGTCGAAGTGAAGTCTTTGCGCATCACCCTGGCATAGTCATTTGTCATATTTCGCGGATCGGTATTGGTGTAGTCACCCACCAATATATCATCCACCGATACTTTCTTCAGCGATGCCGTGCGGATAAAGTAATCATTTGCACCACCAGTCTTGCACATTTGTAAGCTCCAAGTAGTGTTACCATTAGACGTATTGCCGCCGACACCGTTCTTTCCATAAGGCGTGTTGACATTGGTATCACCCAGATGTAAATAGTTGTACCAATTGTCCTGCCCTTTCTCTTTCATGGTTCCGTATCCCGTGCCGAGCCATACATCATTGATCTCGCTGTTGCGCAGTCTTCCCTCATCTTCCCAGCGGCGTCGGTTGATGACCGTGAAATTATAGGGATCGCCAATGAAGGCCCAGTGCAGACCTTTAACGCTCATATCCCATCCTGTCGGCGAGAGATCTTTGTTTCCTTCCGGATAGCTGCTTGTCAGTGTAGTCTCATTTTCATCGCGATAGGTCGGACTCTCCTTGTCGTTGTCAATATTGGTTCTGTCGTAGTACAACCAGTTTCGGTCGCCTACCATCACGTCAAGCCACTGTGGTTTTACATTAGCGTCGGCAAAGTCGGTAGTAGAAGTGAACAAGTGGATATCATCCTTAGTAATGTCATCTAAGGTGTAGGTGACACGGAAGACAAACGACAGGCGACACTTGGTGAAATCGCCACCAGTTCCTTCCTGGAATACCCATCCGTCCTCAATCGTATGCTTGGTTCCCTCATCATCACTCTTGTCCTTACAGTTCTGTATATTATAGGCATTGTCCTCTGACAGGCGGAACGGGAAAGAAGAACCATACCAGGTGTTGGGTTCCCGATTCTTTGCATACTCCAAGTTACCATACTTCACAAATTTGCGCTGCAGATGTCTGGGCACTTCTCGAATCAGCTCACCCAATCCAAAGTATTCAGAGAGTTCATCCTTCACTACAGGCTCACCCACATAGTTCTCCTTATAGGCCCAGAAATAGACCTTCATGGGGTGAGAGAGATGAATGACGGTATAGTCGTTATTGGCGGCATGATAGCCAGTATATTTACCCGAGAGGTGCTTCGTGTTATTCTCATCATAGCTCAGGTTGATGCCATAAGCCTTCGGGTTTTCACTCTTTGCTTCACGGTAGGTTCGTTTCAATCCGTCATGAGCCAGATAATAATAAACATTTCTGTAGCCAAGCACCTGGTTATCAGCCCTGAATCGCAGGGCAAAGGCCTCGGGGTCTTCAGTTGTTGTGGGCACCACTTCCCAGTAGAAGCTGGAATTATAGGGTTTACCATAGTTTTTGTTGTCGATTTCCACTGGCGTGTCATTCTCGTCAAGATAGACAATCTTTTCCCGATGGTCAATATTCGTTTCATCGGGTGGTGTCAAGTGTACGCAATCGACTACAAACTGGAAGTTTGTTTCCTGCGGTTCATATCGGCAGAGATTGGAAGCCACGGTTCCGGGAGCCATGTCTTCTCCATCAACCTTGACAGTTGTCTGGTTGAACTCGTCGTTCGTGCAATAGACCTGCAGTTTGTAGGGGTCTCCCACGAAATACCACTTCAGGTCCTGTGGTACCGACTCCATACGGTTGGTGGTTGTTCGGAACTGGTTGTAGTTGTATTTCTGACTGTTATCATCAACATAGTCAGTACCATTCCACACGCGTTTCTCAGCCGTAATGCCTTCATATAACCTTCCTATCTGACTTTGGAAGGTTCGTTCCTCATCGAAAAATGCATGATGACCAGTATTGTAACTAAGTTCATTTTTCTTCAACAATTCCGGGTCTGCAAAGTCCATGAAATAGACATGGTCGTTGTTGGCCAGCATGTCAGCTACATCAGTCTTTGTAGGATGTTTCTTCAAGAACATATCCGTCGTCACGGAATATTTCACATAGATAGTCTGGGGAGCACTGCCCGTGAATCTGTAGCCGCCGGCACCGTCAGGAATCAGGTTTCCGCTATTATCTCTCAGGTATTTATAGAAATTATACATGAGCACTCCCTGGTCATTATAAATATCCTTTCCGGTGACAGGGTCTCTCTGAGGCTCATCACTACGAAGATAGTCTCCGCTGACGATGAAGTTTCCTTCTGTGCGATAGTCATCCTGATAGAATGTATAGGTGCAGAACTGTCTCCTCAGCTCTATAGGCAACGATTTCATGGGATCGGTGAAGTCAATGACGTCGCCTGCGGCATACATACGGTCGTTAGAGTCGTAGAACATTCGTACAGTTCCTGAAGGAAGGTCATCGATGAAGTGGGACATCTCCTGCGACTTGTCGGGAATCTCTGCAGTTGTAATCTCTCCGGCAGCAGCCATGGCTCCTGGAGTTTTCGGATATTTGCCGAGATAGGTCTTGGTATCTCCCGAACCGGCTGTTCCTATTTCATCATGGCGTTTCAACACAAATCGCAGGTCAACAAAATGGGTAGGTTCATAAGGTAGTGCCTGAATGTTGTAGTCAAGTGTTGTGTTGTTGTCATCACGAGGCATGAGCAACACCTCATTAACCTTGTCGATACTCGATTTAGCCATCTTCCAGTAGAGCGGCTGTCCGTCGTGGTTGGGTGAAGATGGGTTTACATACAGATTATTGACATCATCATAGTCGAATTCACCTGTTATGAAACTGAACGTATCGTCAGAGTTGGCACCCTGTCCTGGAGCCAGACCCCATCGATAGCTGCGTGGTGATGATTCGCTGTACTGCGGAGTGTTGACAGCATGCTCTGTAACCGTTCCTGTGGTATTGTTCAGCGTAGTGAAGTTCACCATGTGGTCACGGTGGATGGCCACTGTGTTTGTGCGTCCATAGATGGCATCGTATTTTTCTTCGACAGCAGCGCTGGTATTGAAGATATAGAGATCATAGGGGTCGCCGGCAAAGCACCACAACCAGTTTTTCTCCTGGAAGGGGTCATGGTCGTTCACACGGTAAGCTTCAGCACAACGGCTGTAGCTCCACTGATTCACATTCTTCGTGCTTTCCTTATAGATTTTGTAATCATTGTTCAACCATGAGATATGTCCGTTAGACTCTCGTCGCAAGAAATACTGGCCGTTGTCGTTTGAGTAGTTGTTGTTGGTATTCATGACCAGGAAGTAGAGATACTTGTAGCGTTCCACTGTTCCCGGATTGTCGTTGGCCTTACTCATTTTCTTTTCGTAAGAGCTCAAGTCGAAAGCGATGTCAAGAATCGTACTGGAAGGATTGAGGATGGCGTGGGTGCTTGCGGCATCCGAAGTCATCAGTCGGAAAGGTATTCCCTTGCCGCTGGGGTCACCGTATGGTATGACTTCATAATCGACATAGTAGTCAATCCAAGAGTCGGCCTTCACCTCATCTGTCTTATCATCAAAGGTTTTGAAGTAGGGGAAGATTTCAGACGTTGAGTTGACATCGACCGTTACCTCCTGAATGTTTGTCCCGCTGTCTCCCCGTTTCACGGCTATCCATGTGTTTTCGTCGGCCGGGTCAACCTTATCGACATAATATTTCACGGAATAGGTGCAATATTTGCGCATGAGTTCCTGGGGAAGCTCAAAGGGCGACAGTGCCATGACATCAGGTTTTTTAATGTCCAGCTGGCGTCCGTCGATTTTTGTTGTCAGGTGGAAGCGGTAGTTGTGCAACGTAATGGGAAGGAACTGTATGCTCATACCCTGGTCGGCCGTTGTGAGATTCACGGCCCAACGGCTGTTGATGGGTGTATATTGGGATTCGTTGGGACTTGTCGGAGTCTTTCGGAAAGGCGTAAGCGACATCAACCTGTAGTTTCCGTCTTCATGCTTTAGGATGGCCCATCGCTGAGGTATAAATTTGTGATCTTTCCAATTATCCAGTGTCTCATCCCATTTTTCAATACTTCCTGGATCGTCTTTGTTTATTTCCCACCAGTGGACAAGGTTCTTAGGCCATTTTTGATTGACAATAATCACATCATAGGGGTCATTGTTGGTCAGTCTCCATATAGCTTGTTCATCCTTGATATATGCTCCCTTGTTGGTAGAAGAGCCATGATCCATGAACTGACTATTGCTGGCATTGTTTGCCCTCAGGAACCCATAGTCGCTTCCGTTATCGTTGAAGATATTGTATTTCACGATACCATTGAGGTTCAACGGACTATTGTTAGCATTGTAATCATACTGCACATATATTGTCTGGTCGTTTTCCTCCAGTTCGGCATATTCTGTTCGCGTGCCGTCGGCCTCCACAAACTTAGTTTCAGCCTGACCTCTGTCTCCATAGGTTCCAATAAATCCGTCTTCTGCTGTTCCGATGGTAGAGAAGGCATTACTTAAATAATAGTGGTAGCCGTCATCTGCTATCAATGGCGACATCAGTTCTTCAGGCAGATGTGGTTTTTCTCCACTTCCCTGATGGGCGACAATGCGCACTGCCTCCAGCATATTCTTGTTGACGATGACATAGGTGTAATTAAACTTATAGGGCATCAGATCAACCTGGATGTTAACCTTTCCCTTCGTATAGGCCTGTCCTCTCACCAGCTTGGCCGTAGATTCTCCGCTATATCCCAAGTAGGCAAAGGTATTATTCATATCCTGGTCGCCTGTGGCAGCCATCAGTTCGTATTTGCCATCTATGCCGTCCATGATGATAAACGACTGATAGCTGCTGCTTCCAGAAGTTCCCAATATCAGTGAATTAATCCCTAAATCGGCATTTGCAGCACCTATATAACTTGATTCATCATGAAAGAACTTCAGGTCATAAGGATCGATGTTCGGATTGCTCTTTGTACCGAGGTTAGCCGTTGCATGCCAGATGTAGTCGTTCTCGCTTTTAAATTCGTTCACCGCATCAGTTGTCAGACCCACTCCCGCCGTGCTGGAAGCAAAATTCTTACCCTGGAAAATCAAGTTGTATTTCTTGATGGCGTCAGTCAGGTTGGGTTTCATGAGCCGTTTCTCATCGAAGTCGTAGGTGACGATGATTTCCTGAACACCCGATGTGTAAGGCAGGGTGGTGATGTTATAGTGATACTGCGTGACAAAAGGTGAAGCTATCACAGAAGGTATCTCTGGTGCGTCTCCCGGATAGCCATAGCCAGAAGCTACAATGGCAATATTGTTACTCTTGTTGCGCACCTTGTAGATATATTCGTTGAGCGGCAGTTCCATTTCTACCTTCATGGTCGGGTCTCCATGCTCCAGAGTGCCCGTTCTGTTAAGGTTTACATCGCTGCCGTCTGCACAGGCCACACGCGCCAAGTTGTTGTCAGTGATGTTTACGCCAGAAGCCAGCACCATCTCAAGTGGTCCTTCCGGACTATCTCCCACAAGGAAGAAGGTGGAACGGAACTGTTCTGTCTCACCATCGCTCAGCTGCATGGACGTCTCTGTGTCGGTGACATAGGAGAAAGGTGCACCAACGAAAATCTCATCACTCAACTTGTTCGTCAAGTGCAGATTATAAGGGTCGATACCCTTAGATGCCGTCTGCCCGTTGAAAGCCCAAAGGTATTCATCGGTGTTGGCATTTGTCGATGAAAGAGAGCTATTGGTAATGGCCGTGAAATCGGTTCCGTTGACTTCGCTGACATACCAGCCGCCCACCTTCATGTTGTAGTACCGTTGTCCGTCGAGCTGTAATTGGGCAGCAGTGCCATCATCATAGGTATAGGTGACATAGATGTCGGTGTCAGTCGTCGGAATGTCGGTTATCTCAGCCGTGCAGTCAGCATTGCTCCAAAACTTCCAGTTTGTGACGAATGGGCTCCGTATGGCTGCTGGCACTTCCAATTCTTCCTGACCGTTTTGATCGACGGTGTATTGCACAGCTTGCATGCCGTTAAGGTTCATGACATGGTATGTTATCTTGGCTTTCGGCTCCAGCAACTTTATCTGTACCTCATCTTTTCCACACTGGTAGGCAGGATTGCTGTTGTCGTTTCCTACCCCCAGGAGTCGTGGCAGTCCGTCGTTTCCTAAGTAGCTCAACCTGTTGTCTTCGCCATTGATGGAGTTGGCACCGGTTGCCGCCAGGAGTTCAAAACATCCGTTCTGTCCTTTCATCAGTATATAGCGGTCAACAGGGTTTGTCCCCGTGGTGCTGAGTGTCACATTGTTTTTGGCCAACGTGTTACTGTAGGTTGCGGCTTCAATGTATTTTGTGTCAGACGAAGCACTTCTCAGAGTTATGTCATAAGGGTCAATGTTACCCGAGGCATTGGCTTTCAGATACCACTCATGATAGCTATCGTTATAGACCGTGGGAGACTTTTCAACAGCCATGATGCCTGCCCCGTTTCTGTCGAAGACAAACCATCGGTCTATCCAGAGGTTATAGGGAGTAGAGCCCGTGAGGTCGATGCCGGCGTCTTCCGTGTAGGAATAGTCGCGCACATAGACTGTGGAGTTGACTGAAGGTATTTCTGTCACGGCGTTGCCCCCACTGGCTGCATCCCAGTAGTTGTAGCCTGTGGCATAGGGACTTCGGATAGCTTCCGGTATCTGCGGAACCACTCCCGGTGTCTCTTCTGTCACATAGCGGATGGCTTCTTCTCCCTGTTTGTTGATGACCACATAGGTAGTCTTGACGGGAGTAACAGGTGTCACAATCTTCATGGCAACCGTAAACTCTTTATAGGTATATTTTGTGCTCCAGTTCTCAAAACCTAAAAGATACACTTTATTCCTACAGTTACGGTGAGGGTTTCCTGTATAGGTTCGTCCGACGTATTTGTAGCTGAAGGATCCAACATCACCAACACTACCATCAATACATTTTTCTGTTGCCATGAGATTGAATACGGCATCAGGCTCACCAGCCTTACCCGTTCCGGTGAGCATGAAGACATGGTAGCTTTCGTTGGGATTAGTCCCCAACTTCATTCCTATGTGGTAGCTATGAGCGTTTCCGTTGTGGTAGGAATATTTGCTGTTATCCGTGAAGTTATATAAGGTCACGGCATAAGGGTCGTCACCAACGAATCGCCACAGAAATTTTCTTGATCTTCTTTCCTCTTCGGTTGAGGTCTCGTCATCGGTTAGCACGTTGCTGTCGTTGTAGTACTTTCCTCCCTTGATGTAGAACGTACCATCATAATACATGTAAGCATCTTGTACGCCGGGACCGAGGATGATGTTGTAGGCCTGTCCGCCAGACAGGTTGACACCATTGTTAATATCTCCCCGTGAGTAGAGGGCAAAGATATCTGTCGTAGTGGCATCGGTGACATGTGTCAGTTCCTCGGCGTCTGCTTTCAGTGTATAGACGCCCTCTGAAGAGATGTCAAAGGCCGTGATGTCATAATAATGGTATCTGTCAACCAACGGACTGCAGACAACCTCTGGTAGTATTGGCGCAGTCTGGTCTTTCACTATCTTACGTCCCTCGTTGGCTGTCACAGCCTCCTTGCCCTGCAAGTTGATTACATGATAGTCATAGGCTGGCTGAAAGCAGAACTGTATGTTTTCACCCTTATGTCCGAAATCAGCCCCATAATGCTCAGGATTGGCACATGTCTTTAACTGGTATTGAACATAGTGATATATATCCGTATTGTCAGGATAATAGGTACCATCACGATACTTCTTACTCATGATTTCATAATAGTCGCCATCACCATTGAGTATCATGAAGCGGTCAGGGTCAGCATCTTTGGTGCGATAGATATTTATTATATTATTTATATTTTTTCGTGCTATGTCAAAGTCATTCTTACGCCAATACTCTTCTTTCTGTGGAATATATACAGCTACATCGTAAGGGTCGAAGTCATCGTTCACCTTTCTTCCATGCAACTGGAAATAATAGAAATTCTCGCGCCGTTCTATGTTTTCGCCGGGTGTATAACTACTTCCGTCATTGTTCATATTGTAGCATCTGTCTCCCCATTTTTTGTTGAAAATGTTGTAATTGCTGCTTCCATCGAGTTTCAGCATAGCCTCTTCCAGTGGATAAGGCTCATAGCTTACATAGATAATATTGCTGGAGGCATTGGAGAGAAAAGCTAACTCGTCATACATGTGTTCGTCTTTCCAGTAATGGTATTGCTTGACGAGCGGACTCTTCATGAAGTCGGGCAGTTCCGGCACAGCCCCTGCCTCGGTGTTGGTACCCTTCAGGGTCAGGTGTCCGGAGAGGTCATAGAGGTAATAGGTGAAGGTCAGCGTGACAGGCTTGAGGGTGAATCCTACCACATTGCTGGCCACGGTGTTGCTGTGCTGTCGGGTTTCAGAACGAACCAACTGTATGTCATCGCCCGAGAAGGTGAGGTAGGCAAAGTTGTTGCTGCCGTCGTTAGAGTTTGTCGTCATCAGTTCAAACTTGCCGGAAGCACTGTCCCAGTTTGTCAAGACAAAGGTGTTGTGAGCCAGTGTTTCGCCCAGGGCCGTTGCCTGATTGTAGCCGTCGGCTCCGAGGGGTTCCTCGCTGTTCTTATAAGAATAGACCTTGACGTTATAGGGGTCGCCGTTGGTGGCACTGATGCGCCAAACGTATTTCAGTTCATCACGAGCCACGATGGATGCGGCGACATCAGAGGCTGTCTGCACAGGAGCACTGATGGCTCCATCATCGTTCTGAAGATAGAAGGGGTTGCTGTCAGTTGTTTTTCTGAGAGCAATATTGAAGAGTGTGTTGCCGTCGAATCCATAGTCAGCGACAGAGCGCGGACTATCTTCAGGGTCGGCTTTGTCTGGCAACAGGTCGTAGAGCACATATACATCAGCCTGACTACCATAGGTGGCAAAGGTGGTCAGCGGTGTAGGACTGGGCTTCAGGCGGAAGATGTTGCGTGATGCCAGTTCAGGGTTAAAGTCATCAATGTCGTAGAACCGGAAGTTAGTTGTACCGACAGCTTTCAGGTAATCAGGGAAATGAGTGGGTTCATCGATTTCAAAGGAGCCCGTGTCGTAATAACTGCACTTGTAGCTCTGAGCCTCATATCCCTCTTTGTTGATGATGTGGTAGGTGTAGATGGCGGGGTGAGCCAGCAGCAAGGTCTTTGGATTCGACGTGTCGTTGGCTGCAGCCGCAGCTGCCGTGTCGGTTACCAAGCTGAGAGACTCCATGACATGTCCATGATCGAAGCGGGGCATCAGGCGCATGTTTCCGTTGCCGTCGTCAACCACCATGAAGGTGGCATTAGTGACTTTCACCGGTGCCTGGTCGTCACCCTCTGTATTGATGCGTGTCTCCAGCTGACGAAGGCTGACGGCACCTGGTGAAGAGTAAGTGCTCACCCATTTGCCTGAAACCAGTTGTGCGTCGGTGGCGTTGGTTGTCAGGAAACGGTCGGTGTAGGACTTGTTCTGAATCTGAATGTTATAGGGGTCGAATCCGTTGCGCCCTTGGTTGAAGTTTTCAATCTCTGTTTCCTGCTGAGTGAGGGCCTCTTCCTGATGTTCAGGGTCGGTGGAGTAGAGATAGCCCATCTCTCGGTCTATATTGAAGTTGGGCCTCAGATACCACATCATGCCGTCTGCAATATCACCATAGCTGGCAGGAGCCGCCACCTTGGTCAGGTCGTTGCCGTTGGTAGTGGAAGCATACTGTCCGTCTTGCTTGATAAGATAGGCTGAAGCAAGGGTGGCACTCTGTGTTGCAGCGCCTTTGTAGCTGTTTTCATATTCGTCCTTCACATCGTAGGTAACATACCAGTCACGGCTCATGTTTCCCACCATACCCTGCAGGGCATAGTCGGGTAGCGATCCCTTCCCTGTTTCGTAGTCGAGCTCTCCCAAGGTCTCAGAGGTGTATTCCGTTCCGTCGGCGTTGACAGCATAGTCAGAGACCTCAAACTTATGATATCCGGGAATCTTTGAACCCGTCTTCCAGTAGTGATAGCGCTTGACCATCGGACTGTTGTATTTCTTCAGCGCCGCGTAATACTCGGCACGCTTTTCGTCACTTGGACCGTTGGGAAGATTCAAGCGGGCTATTTCCCATCCGTGGCGGTCAAGCAATACGAGTACAGCACTGAGCGATGTTTCCTCCAAGGCAAACTCTCCTGTTCCCATACCGACAGTCTGGAACCAGTGGTTGCCTTTTTTAAAGCTCTTGGATGCACGCGAATCAGAAGACCAGGGTGCCGAGTTGGCCCATGTCTCATAGGTGTGCCAGCCCTTAGCTTCAAGTTCTGCTTTTTGGCTGGCAGAAAGTTCATAGGTGACATCTTGCACGCCGGCAATGCCCTTACCGGCAGCTTCAAGGATATTCCATACCGTGGGGTTGTTTTTCCAGTATTGCTCAAAACTGTTCACCACCTCACGAGAAGCCACCGTGTGGTCATCAACCTTGTTGACAGGCAGTGTGGTAACCAGTTTTCCATGACCGGCTGTACCGAGCACCATGTATTCCGTTGGGGCTCCTTCGGCCAGTGACGATGGATTATTGTTGGTAACGCCTGTTACAATCTGGCTATATCCTTCGGGCACATAGGTGCGGAAGTAAGAATGATATTTAACCGTCTTGCCTGCATTCTCTGTCTGTGTCTGGTATGAAGAAATCTTCACATGGTAGGGGTCTTTATTCTCACTCTCTAAATACCATAGCCATCGTGAACGTGTGGAAGCACCACTTGCTAACTGCAGCTTCCAGCGCGCTTCGCCATAGACATAGAGTGCCGCGTCACCATTGCTGTAGGGATAGATAGCCTTGCGCAAGGTTGTCATCACGCCGTCGCTACCGTTTTCCTGGTAGAACTCATCACCGTTAAGGAATCGCAACTTATAGGTAGGAACAGTGCGCGAGCGGCTTTCATCAGCATAAATGTCTCTGCCTATGTCATAGGTTACATAGATGTCTGGTTCGTTGAGCATCTCACCGATGTTGTTCACCTCCTCGGCTGAGCCTTTCAGGGTGTAGGTGTAGGTGTCATCATCGACATCGAAGTCGCTGATCATGTAGAAATGATAGCGTCCAACCAGCGGACTGATGATATCGGCCGGCACCTTCAGGTCGCCTGAGGTGCTGCTGCCGGTAATGTCAATTTTGTTTTGTTTGTCATCAATGTGGTAGGTGATAGGGGCATCGACTTTCAGGTATTCAACCTCTTCGCCAGGAGAGTCGCTTCCGTCTTCCATGGCAGAAACCAATTTGACATGGAACTGGCTGTTCGATGTGGATGGGGCTAACAGGATGGAGAAGGTGGCAGGGTCGGCAGAGGTGGCAGGGTCGGCACCCACGTCGGTGAGTTCAAAGTGGGGTACGCCACCGCTGAAGGTCACCTTGAAGTATTTTCCTTCTTTCACACCGTTGGCTGCCATGTATTCAGCTGTATTCTTATATTTAATATTCTTGGTTAGCATGGCATAGGGGTCGTTACCCTCCAATACCCATACATAGGACTTGCTGCGTTTCTCATCATCAGTAGGTTCTGCCTTGTAGGAAAAGGTGCTGGCATCTGTGGCATAGGCGAAAGAGCTGGTTTTGACTTGTCTGATGTTGTAACTGCCACTGCCGTCAAGGTTGAGCGGTTTGTCATAGAGATGGTTTGTGGTGTATCGGATATAGATATGAGCGTCAGAAGAGGGTGTCTCTTCAGTCAAGCCTGTCAGGTTATAGACAATTCTCCCATAGGAGGTGTTTCCAGAAGGAGTGGCTGAGAGATAGCCGGTGATGGTCTCATCGCTCAAGTAGGGGCTGGCAATCTTCGACGGCAGGTTGTCGAAGATGATGGGTGTGCCGATATCCTGAATCTCCTCTCCACGGATGGCTTCACGTCCGACATTATCGATGATATGGTAGGTATAGGTGCGGGTGGGCATAGCCTCCACAGTCATTATCATAGGCGACGAACTGGCATATTTCGCACTACCGCCAAGGTTGGCAGCATAGAAGGGCGTTGTATGGGCCGTACCGAAGGCACGCAGCTGGAACTCATCGGCACCGAGGCCATCGGGCACGAGCTCCCACACGGTGTTTCCATCGGTGCGCGGAATGATGGATTCACCTGTACTTGGTGTGGCAGAGACACCAAGAAAATTACCTTCGCCACCTTCACGGTTCACAAGGCGCAGCTCATAGGGGTCGCCGAAGAAGGCATACTGGTAGTCGTGACTATACGTTGTGTTGGAGAGTCCGTTGGGTCCGCCCTCTAAGTTATTGTTGGAAGTATTCAGATGGGAGTAGGCAGCCCGTTCTACCTTCATGCGATACCAGCGGGCATGCAGGAAGTCAGTGGTACATACATTGAAGGGTAGTGTACCCACGGTGTAATCAACATAAAGGTCTGTGTGGCCAGCATCATAGGCAGCCTTGAAGGTGGTGACTTCCTGGGTCAGCTCTTCGTCGGTATAGTAGCGGTAGCTGTCTATGTATTTGCGTTGTAACAGTTCGGGCAGGGTGATGCTCTCTGCTACATCCACACGATGGGCATTGGTGACCGTTGGCAGCGTGCTGCCGCCATGAGTAGTGAGGTGGAAGTTGAAGAACGGCACTTCCGTAAAGGTCAGATGGCTGTGGTCGTTCGTTTCATAGAAATGGCTGCCTGTCGCTATGTAGAAGGAATAGTAGTCGTTCCTGTTACCGGAATTACCTCTTACGCAATAGGTGTAGGGAGTAGAACCTTCCACCGAGTTGAAGCAAAGGGCTATCAGCTGGTAGAAGCCGTCGTGCTGCATCATGATGTGAGGTGTACCGTCGGCCCGCTGGAAACTGCTGAAGATGCGACCATAGGCATCCTTTCTATCACCGGCTTTCAGCAGATATTCTGCTCCGTCACCTCTTTCTGTGTTGTAGCGATAGTTGGAGACATAGAAGGCATAGGGGTCTCCGCCTGTGAAGTGCCACAGATAGGGGAAGTATGTACTGTCATCTTCTCCGTCTGTCCCCGTGTAGTATGGACGGTTTTGTCCTGTCTTGTTGTAATAGTAGTGGTAGGGGGCAGTTTTACCAATTCTTATCTGATACCACTTGTTGCCTGAAAGGTCAACGGGCGAAGAGGCATTGTCGTAGGTATAGGTGACAAACACTTCTTCCAAGCCTTCTACTTCGGCATAGGTGGTAACCTCGTTGGAGAGAACGTATTTTCCATCTACGACAGATGCTGTCTTCCAATATTTCCACCCTGATGCCAAAGGACTTTTTGCCTCTTCGGGGAGTCCGAATGTGGTGTCATCGCTTTCCCTTACATAGGTGAGGGCTACATGCGTCCGGTCGAGCGTGACTATTCTGTACCTTGTTCCGTCCTCTATATTGATTTGCGCTATATAGTCTTGCCATCCGTCGATAGAAGCGAAGGAATAGTTTTCAACAACTGTCATTTTATCTTTTACACCAAGATTGGGACGCTCCGACATGGTCATGGGGGTAGTTGCTCCCCGATTGACAAAGAAGGTGAAACGGTTGCCTGAGTTGTTGGAGCAGAGTACCGCAAAGTTACGGTTATTGCCGTCGTCAGCCTCTGTTAGAAGTTTGGCTCGCGTTGTATTAGTGTTGTATGGGGCGGTCGGGGCGGCAATATACTTTGTGGGGTCATCCTTGGATTGTATCTTTAAATTGTAGGGTGTGCCGATGATTCTCCACCTCGTAGCACCCGCCTCATAGGATGCAATCGTTATCTCGTCATCGCCATTGGCTACCGACAGCCAGCTTTCGTCATTTCCTTTTTTCTTAAGGCGGATGTGTGTAGTTTTTCCTTCCGGGAAGGTGGCATCAACATTGTAGGTTACATAGATATCGTTGGGCATCAGATCGATGTAACTTTTATATTGGGCCGATGATGCCGTAGTGATTTCGTCGGTTCGTTCAGCATCGCGGTAGAGGTGATAGTTGTTGGCAAACGGACTTCTCACATGAACGGGCAACGTCTGGTTATTTTTTCCATATGACTCGTTGCTTTCTATCAGTGCCTCCTGCGTTCCACTGCTGTTTATGATATGAAAACTGTAAATCAGATGATTCGGATCGATGCGGAAAAAGTAACAGCAACCGTCACTCTTTGCGTGCCACGAGCGAAGGGTGTTTGCTCCATTATACCAGTTCAGATACTGCGAACTTGAACTGTTTTCAGTTGAGCTCATGGCTGTGGTTTTGTCTGACTGATATTGGTTGACTCGGGTAGAGAGCATTCCTCCATGATTCACCATCATAAACTTGTCGTATTTCCGCGTGTTACGGGAAAAGAGCTTAAAATAGTTTCCGTCGGCAAAAGCTCCGTCATCGATGTTATCTAATGTTACCAGTGCCAGAGACTGTCCGGAACTTGTTCTCTGCGAATAGGGTCGCAACTCAAAGCAGTAGGGGTCGCCCACCAGCACCCACCAGTCGGGATTTGTATAGCTGTTGTTTGACGTGTTAAAAACACCGTTTGTCTGAGCAAAGAGATACTTATCGTTGCCGTTTAGCATGATGCGAAACACGCGGGGATCTGACTCTGCGTCCGACTCTGGTGTGAACAGGCGGTCATCGTAGCCGTCGTATGTTACATAGCAGACGTGGCCACCGTCGGGGAAGTGCTGGGCGTTTTCTGCTATCTCGTTGCTGGCCGATGTGTCGCTGATGGTAAAAGTGCCGTCACCATTGTCGGTGGCTGCCTTCCAATAGCGGTGCGTAGAGACGAGTGGTGACTTCTGACCATTTTCCAACTGGCCGTTGTTGCTGGTATTGGTACGGACAAACTTTGCCACCACCTTCCGGTGGCCATTATTGTCAGGCGAACCCAGCATCACATGAACATAGTCATCAGCACTTGCTGTCACCCATAATCCACCGACTATCCAAAGGGTCAATACAAAAAGCAGTCTGCTGCCATGTCGTAAAAAATCAGTTTGATGTTTTCTTATACTTAAATTCTTCTGTCGAATGATGTAACTTAACAAGCTCATATTCGTCTTCATATCTG
>CAZLPO010000002.1:0-45693 GCA_964561385.1 uncultured Prevotella sp. | reverse complement strand
TGTTACGCAGGGTGGTCTGCGTCAGCTTCTCGATGGCGTTGGGCAGGTTGTTGATTTCGTAGGTGGCCTTGAAGGGGTCCACAATCTGGAAGTAGAGCAGCGCGTTGATCTCAGTCTGCACGTTGTCCTTGGTGATGACGTTCTGCTTGGGGAAGTCGTACACCTGTTCGCGCAAGTCGATGGTGGTGGAGTACTGGTAGCGTCCGTGGTTCAGCACGACAATGGACTTGGCACGGTCGATGAAGGGGATGATAACGTTGATGCCGGGCTGCAGGGTGGCATAGTAGCGACCCAGACGCTCGACGATCTTGGTTTCTGACTGTGGGATGATGACCAGTGCCAGCTTGGCAAAGATCACCACGCAAACGATGATGGCAATAAGAATGTAACTCATAGTTATTTTATTTTGTTTAATGTTATTCGTGAGACGTGAGACGTGAGGCGTGAGACGAGATATGTTGACGTTAGGCGTTAAACGGGAGTGACGGTAATAATGGTGCTCTCGCGATTAACGACGCGGACGGCGGTGCCTGCGGGGATGTCGGCAGAGCCGTTGGTGACGGCCTTCCACACGTCGCCGTCAATCTGCACGCGGCCGAAGCCGTCGGCAAAGACGGTCTCCACTACCCTGCCCTGACGGCCCAACAGGGCGTCGGCGTTGCTGACGCGATGGTCCTCACCCTTGTGCAGGTAGCGCTTGGCGAAGGGCCGCACCCAGAAGAGGCTGATCAGCGTGAACAGGGCGAAGACAGCCAGCTGCCAATAGAATCCGCCGCCCACAGCGGCCGTGATGGCAGCGAAGACGGCGCCGATGGAGAAGCAGATGATGAAGAAGTCGCCTGCTGTCAGCTCCAGGATCAGGCAGACCACAGCCACAACGGCCCACATCTGCCACAAGTGTAGTGCTAAATACTCGATCATAACTGTTACTGTTTAGGGTTAATTCATATTCATTGTGCAAAGATAGTAAGAAATTCGGCAAGTAGCACGTTGAAAAGTGTTAATAAATTGAGAATAAAAACGAAGAAAACAAAAAATTGGCTTAACAGATTAAACAAAAGGGGACGTTTCTGCGTCAAAATCGAAGAAAAAAAGCTATCTTTGCATATCAGAACAAGGAAACAATGATGATAATGAAACAGAAACTGATGACGGCCGCCGCCGTCTTGCTGCTGGCCACAACAGCGGCAGCACAGAAACAATGGACGCTGCAGGAGTGCGTTGACTACGCCATGCAGAACAACATCACGCTGAAGAAGTCGAAGCTGCAGAAAGAGAGTGCCACCGAGGAACTGAAGGGCGCAAAAGCAGCCCTGCTGCCCACCGTCAGCGCATCGACCAACCAGAGCGTGGGCTACCAGCCCTGGAAGGACACCGGTATGTCGTACGTGACCAACGGAACGGTGAACACGAAGGTGGACAAGTCGTCGTACAACGGCTCCTACAGTGTGAGCGGACAGTGGACCGTGTGGAACGGCAACCGCAACTACAACACCATCAAGCTCGACAAGCTGTCGGAAGAGCAGGCTGAGCTGCAGGCACAGGAGACGGCCAACACCATTCAGGAGCGCATTGCACAGATCTACTCCCAGATACTCTACCTGGCCGAGAACGTGAAAGTGAACGAACAGATGCTGGAGACCAGCAAGAAGAACGAGGAACGCGGAAAGGAGATGGTCAACGTGGGCAAGATGTCGCAGGCCGATCTGGCACAGCTCACCGCACAGCGCGCCAACGACGAGTATGCCATCGTCGAGGCCAAGACCCAGCTGATGAACTACGAGCTGCAGATGAAGCAGCTGCTGGAGATTACCGACGAGGAGCGGTTCCAGGTGGCCGTACCCGAGATCAGCGACGCCCAGGTGCTGGCCGAGATTCCCGCCCTGACGACGGTGTACGAGCAGGCCCTGATGAGCCGACCGGAGATAGAGCGCTCGCAGCTGGCCATCGAGAGCAGCGGCGTGAGCGTCGATATGGCGAAGGCAGGCCGCATGCCCAGCGTGAACCTGACGGGCGGCATCAGCACCTCCACCAACTCGCTGAGCAACAACGGATGGGGCTCGCAGCTGAAGAGCAACGTCAATTCGTCGCTCGGCGTGGGCGTGAGCGTACCTATTTATGACGCACGCTCCACAAAGACCGCCGTCAACAAGGCCAAGATACAGCAGCTGCAAGCACAGCTCGACCTGCAGGACCTGCAGAAGACACTCTACCAGGACGTTCAGCAGTACTGGCTCAACGCCTGGAGCAACCAGCAGAAGTACCAGGCCGCCAAGAGCAGCGTGGAGAGCGCCCAGCAGAGCTACGACCTGCTATCGGAGCAGTTCCGGCTGGGACTGAAGAACATTGTTGAGCTGATGGCAGGCAAGGACAACCTGCTGTCGCAGCAGCAGAACCAGCTGCAGTCGAAGTACCTGACGCTGTACAACCTGCAGATGCTGCAGTTCTATCAGAATGGAGAACTAAAATAAAAAGAACTGAATATGAAGAAAATCGGTAAGAAAACATGGATAGCCATTGCCGTTGTCGTGGCTGTCGTCGTCGTTGCACTGAAATGCACGGGAGGCGAGAAAGAGGAGAAGGTCAGCTTTGAGACGGCCAAAGTAGAGAAAACCAACATCCAGACCAGCATCACCGCCACAGGCACCATTGAGCCCGTGACCTCGGTGACCGTCGGTACACAGGTGTCGGGCATCGTCAGCCACCTCTACGTGGACTACAACTCAGTGGTGAAGAAAGGTCAGGTCATTGCCGAACTGGACCGCACGAACCTCATCAGCGAGCTGAACACGGCGAAGGCCAACCTCAGCAGCGCAGAGAGCACCGCCAACTACGAATTGTCCAACTACAACCGCTACAAGACTCTATACGACAAGGGACTGGTGAGCGCCGACGAGTACGAGAGTGCACAGCTCTCCTACCGCAAGGCTAAGGAGCAGGTGAAGACCGCGAGCGAGAGCGTGCAGAAGGCACAGACCAACCTGGGCTACGCCACCATCACCTCGCCCATCGACGGTGTCATTCTGTCGAAGTCGGTCGAAGAGGGACAGACGGTGGCTGCATCGTTCAACACGCCTGAGCTCTTCGTCATCGCACAGGACCTGACGAACATGCGCGTCATCGCCGACATTGACGAGGCCGACATCGGTGGCGTCAAGGAGGGACAGCGCGTCAGCTTCACCGTCGATGCCTTCCCCGACGACCACTTCGAGGGACAGGTGACACAGGTGCGCCAGCAGGCCACCACCGAGAGCAACGTCGTCACCTACGAGGTGGTGATCTCGGCACCCAACAACGACCTGAAGCTAAAGCCCGGACTGACGGCCAACGTCACCATCTTCACACTCGAGAAGAACGATGTGCTCACGGCACCCGCTAAAGCCCTGCGCTTCATGCCCAACGAGGCCCTGCTGCAGGAGGGACAAGTCATTGAGGACGTTGAGGCACCGCAGAAGGTATGGACGCTGGAGGGCAACACCTTCAAGGCTCATGCCGTAGAAACGGGCACCACCAACGGCATACTGACCGAGATTACCGGCGGCATCAAGGAGGGAACGGAGATTCTCGTCGACTTCAACATCAGCGGCGGCGAGGCACCCATGGGACAGCAACAGACACAGAACCCCTTCATGCCGCGTCCGAGAGGCAACAACAACAAGCAACAGGGCGGAAACGCACAGCAAAAGAAGTAATATGGAAGACAAGAAAGTAGTCATAGAACTGCAGAACGTCAAGCGCTACTTCCAAGTGGGCTCTGAGACGGTCAAAGCTCTGCGCGGCGTCTCGTTCAAGATCTACGAGGGCGAGTTCGTCACCATTCAGGGCACATCGGGCTCGGGCAAGTCGACCCTGCTGAACCAACTGGGCTGTCTGGACACCCCCACCAGCGGCGAGTACTTTCTCGACGGCATCTCCGTGCGCACGATGTCGAAGACCCAGCGCGCCAAGCTGCGCAACCGCAAGATCGGCTTCGTGTTCCAGAACTACAACCTGCTGGCCAAGACCACAGCACTCGAGAACGTGGAGCTGCCGCTGATGTACAACTCAGAGGTATCGGCCAGCGAACGCCGGCAGAAGGCGATGGACGCCCTGAAGGCCGTGGGACTGGAAGACCGCATGTACCACAAGTCGAACCAGATG
Source organism: uncultured Prevotella sp. (assembly GCA_964561385.1). GTDB lineage: Bacteria > Bacteroidota > Bacteroidia > Bacteroidales > Bacteroidaceae > Prevotella. Next base: position 41,553 of record CAZLPO010000002.1, on the reverse strand, counting down.
TCGGGCGGACAGATGCAGCGCGTGGCCATCGCCCGCGCGCTCGTCAACGACCCCGCCGTGCTGCTGGCCGACGAGGCAACGGGTAACCTGGACACGCGCACATCGTTCGAGATGCTGGTGCTCTTCCAGGAACTCTACCGCCAGGGACACACCATCATCTTCGTGACCCACAACCCCGAGATTGCCGAATACGCCAGCCGTAACATCAACCTGCGCGACGGCAAGATACGCGAGGACACCGTCAATACGAACATCAAGTCGGCAGCAGAGGCCCTCGCCCAGCTGCCCGCTCCGCAGGATGACTGATATATTTGACAATTTGACGATTTACAAATTGACAATTGTGAAATAGTAAAATAGTGAAATAGTAAAATGAAAAGATGAACATACTGAACCTGTTTAAAGTGAGCTTGAAGGCCGTCGCCAACAACAAGATGCGCTCGTTCCTGTCGATGCTGGGTATCATCATCGGCGTGGCCGCCGTCATCATCATGATGAGCATCGGCCAGGGCTCGAAGGAAAGCATACGATCGGAGCTGTCGACGATGGGTACGAACCTGCTGACCATCCGTCCGGGTGCCGACATGCGTGGCGGCGTGCGTCAGGACCCATCGGCCATGCAGACGCTGAAGATGGCCGACTACGAGCGCATACTGCGCGAGAAGAAGTTCGTAACGAAGGTGTCGCCTGAGGTGACCGCCAGCGGACAGGCCATCTACGGCAACAACAACACCAACGCCTCGATGTACGGCGAGTCGATTGACTATCTGGACATCCGACTCTGGACCATCGAGGAGGGCGAGTGTTTCACGGAAGAGGACATCAAGAAGGCGGCCAAAGTGTGCGTCGTGGGTGCCACCATCGTCAAGGAGCTGTTTGGCGAAGGTGCAGAGTGCATCGGTAAGACCATCCGCTTCAAGTCCATTCCCATGCGCATCGTCGGCGTGCTGAAATCAAAGGGATACAACTCGTGGGGCATGGACCAGGACAACGTCATCATAGCCCCCTACACCACCGTCATGAAGCGTATAGCTGCACAGACCTACTTCTCGAGCATCGTCTGTTCGGCCGTCACCGAGGAACTCTCGGATGCAGCCATTGAGGAGCTGACGCAGATACTGCGCGACAACCACAAGCTGAAGGACGAAGCGGCCGACGACTTCACCATCCGCTCGCAGGCAGAGATGATGGAGACGATGTCGTCGACGATGGACACCGTGACCATCATCCTCGTAGTAGCAGCCGCCTTCTCGCTGCTGGTTGCCGGCATCGGCATCATGAACATCATGCTGGTGTCAGTAACAGAGCGCACGAAGGAGATCGGACTGCGAATGGCCGTCGGCGCCACAGGACCGGTCATCTCGCTGCAGTTCCTCATAGAGTCGGTGCTGATAAGCGTGACCGGCGGACTGATAGGCGTCTTGGTGGGTGTAGGCGCGAGTACGTTCGTGTCGTCGTTCGGCATGCCGTCGAGCGTACCCGCCTGGAGCATCTACGTGTCGTTCCTGGTGTGCGTCTTCATCGGTGTGCTGTTTGGCTACATACCGGCACAGAAGGCCGCCAACATGGATCCCATCGAGGCCATCAGACACGAGTAAGATTGAGAAATATTGAGAAAAAAGGTGAGGCTACAGAGTCTGTAGCTTCACCTTTTGGGTTTTCAGCCCTTCGGAGCTGACGGTAAGGGTTATCTTACCTGGCGTCCTTCCGGCACGCAGAATGACTGTACAACGACCGTTATACAGACGGCGGCTGTCGCCTACAGTTAACTCATCGGAGTTAATGTCGCCGTTGACAACACCCACGATACGGGCATCACCCTCAACGGCAAACTGAATCAGATTGTCAGAGGTCTGTATCAGGCGCCCTTTTGTATCGACCAGCATGACGTCAACGTGCTGAAGGTCCATACCGTCGGCTTTCCACGCGGCGTTGTCGCTCGTCACCTGTAACCCCTTCGCATTTCCTGTGGTTTCAATACGATGACGGGTCACAACCTTTCCAGCACGATAGCCTACGGCCTCGAGACTGCCGGCATGATAGACGACATCGTTCCAGCGTATCTGGTTGCGCATCTTCGGATCGTCAACAGCATTCTTCTTGCGTCCCAGGCTCTTGCCATTGAGCAGCAGTTCCACCTCGTCGGCGTTCGTGTAGGTGATGAGCGACAGTTTCTGCCCCTCAACGCGGTTCCAGTGGTCGCTCATGCCGTCGTTACCCGTTTGGACGCCGTTCCACATCTGATCGCCCTTCTTGTCGATGACGGCGATGTGTACCACAGGCTCGTCGGGCTGGAAGAACGACTTCATGTAATAGGCCTTGGGCTTGGGGTTGAGGGCAATGTCGAAGACACCCTGACCCCAGCCCTTTGCGGGCCAGCCCTGCGACTCGCCCAGATAGTCGATGGCGCCCCAGTAGGCAAGACCGATAACGCGGTCGAGGTCCATCTCAAAGAAGTTCTGACCCATAGCAGCTACGGAAGCCTCGCTCTGGTAGAACGTCATCCAGGGGAAGCGGCGGCCGTCACCTGGGAAGTACATATAGCGGTAGTTATAGGCCTGGATGTCAGTCAGCATAGCCAGCGCACAAGGCAGCGAGTCGGTCTGCCAGTCACGATAGCGGGGATGCATGGCGACGGTGACCTTACGCGTTGAGTCGTAGCGGCTCACCAAAGGACGCATCAGACGGTACATCGTCACACCATAGTCGTTAAATGGCTGGTTGGGATCCTGCTGCAGCTCGTTGCCGAGACTCCACATGATGACTGATGGCGAATTGCGATCGCGCTTTACCCACTCGGGAATGTCCTTCTGCCAAAGGGCCTCGAACGGTACGCGGCCGCCCGTATGCTGGCGCGTCCACTTGTCGTACAGCTCATCGACAACCAGCATACCATACTTGTCGCACAGTTCAATGAACTCGCGGCTATAGGGGTTGTGGGACGTACGTATGTGATTGAGACCGTACTGCTTCATCAGCTGGATGCGCTTCTCAATGGCACGCGGATAGGCAGCTGCACCAAGTGCACCAAGGGTGTGGTGGTTGGCATAGCCTTTGAGCAGAACTTTTTTCCCATTCAGCTTCATGCCAAACGATGGTCCATACTCAACAGTACGGATGCCGAAACGCTCTGAATAGCAGTCAACTGCACGACCCTGTTCATTGAAAAGTGTAGCTTCAACTGTATAGAGATTCGGATGGTCGATGTCCCACAATTGCGGGTCGGAAATCTCAATCTTAGCCAACACTTGCTCGACCGTCCGCGTAGGTGTTGACCGTTGCATCTCGGCACGCTGTTCACAGACCACGCGGCCCTGCGGATCGGTGATGCGCAGCTCGACGGGCATCTTCTTGTCGCGCCCAAGGGTGGTCACCTCAGCCGAAATGGTGACAAAGCGATTGTCGCGTGTGGTGACGAAGAGCGGATAACGGTTGAAATAGAGCTGACGATCGGTCGACACGAGTTTCACGTCGCGAAAGATGCCGCCACCGGTGTACCAACGCGAATTCTTAGCATCGCGCGTATCAGCCAGTACGGCAATGACGTTGTCCTGTCCGAAGCGCAGCTTATCCGTAACGTCAATCTCGAAACCCACATAGCCGTAGTCAGTGCCGCCGATGCGCTCACCGTTCAGATAGACATCGGCCGTATAGAGAATGCCGCCAAAGTCGAGCAGAAGCCGACGGCCGCGAAGCGAGTCGGACGGCTGCAGGTGATAACGGTACCACGAACGGCCCATCTCCTTGAAACCACGACTGGACAGGCGGCTCTTGATGTTGGCAGCGGGGTCGTTGTTGTCGGCTTTCTCGTCGGCTGATGGAGACACCCACGGTTGCTCTATCTGGAAGTCGTGAGGCACATCGACGGTGCGCCAGCTGCTGTCGTCAAAGTCGGGAGCAGCTGCGCCTGCCACATCGCCTGCGTGGAAACGCCAGCCGAAATTAAGGAGCTGCGAGGTACGGAGCGAATGTTCGGCATGGGTGGCTGAAGCACAAAAAATGGCCATCAGCACCATGAATAATAGATTAGTTTTTCTCATGTTGAAGTTGTTTGCGGTTATTCCTATAGTTTGTCTTTCGGCATGCAAAGTAACAACATTTTTGCGAAATATGGAAACAATAAACCCAAAAAGTAGGCCCAATGTCCCTAAAAAACCTAAAAAGAATGACAAAAAAGCCTCAAAGCCAGTTTTTTTTCGTACCTTTGCAAGTGGAATCAAAGCACAAGCAAATGGCAAAGAAGAAAATTCTGTTCATCAACCAGGAGATAGCTCCGTATGTTCCTGACACCGATTTGTCACTGATGGGACGTAGTCTGCCGCAGGCCATGCAGGAGAAAGGCTACGAGATTCGTACGTTCATGCCCAAGTGGGGTACCATCAACGAACGGCGCGGACAGCTGCATGAAGTCATCAGGCTCTCGGGAATGAACCTCATCATCAACGACACCGATCACCCGCTCATCATCAAGGTGGCCTCCATCCAGCAGACGCGTGTACAGGTGTACTTCATCGATAACGACGACTACTTCTCAAAACGTCAGATGACGGTTGACGAGACAGGTGCCGACTATCCCGACAATGGTGAGCGCGCCATCTTCTTTGCACGTGGCGTATTGGAGACCGTGAAGAAGCTGCGCTGGGTGCCCGACGTCATCCACTGTCAAGGATGGATGAGCGCCGTCGTGCCATTCTACATCAAGACGGCTTATCACGACGAACCATCATTCGCTAATACGAAGGTGGTCACATCGCTCTTTACGAAGACGCTGAAGGGCGATCTGGGCGAAGCATTCAAGCAGAGCATTGAGTTCCGCGATGCAAAAGCAAGCCTCCTGGAGCCGTACAACGACAACTTCGACCTCATGGAGCTGGGAAAGCTGGCCATCGACTACAGCGACGGCATTGTTACCGCAACACCCAAGGTGAACACCACGCTTTTGAAATACGCCGTTGATAAGAAAATTCCGCTATTGGGCTATGAGAAAGACTTCGCCGACGGATACGAAGCCTTCTACAACCAGATTTGCCCCGATTCAGAAGATTAGTATTTATGACAAAATGTAAATTGCTGTCAGGATTAGCCGTGATGCTCATGGCCTTTTCTGCATGTAACGACGATACGCTGACTGTTGGCGATGTGTTGACCAACGAAGTGGATGTACTGAAGGTATCGTCAGCCAATTATAACGTCACAACGCGCACCGTCACGGTGGACTCGGTCATTGCACATACCAACGACTGCTACTTCGGCCGCATCAAGGATCCAGAAACTGGTGCGTACATCAAGAGCGACTTCATGTCGCAGATGAACATCCTCGAGACCTTCTCATTACCACCAATTGACAGTATCGTCAGTCAGAAGGAAGGGAAGATCTATGCCGATTCATGCGAGATCATCGTCTATCTGAAAGACGCATCGTCGTTCTGCGACTCGCTGGCGGCTATGAAGATGCGCGTGTCAGAACTTGCAGAACCCTTAAAGGAAGGTGAAGACTACTACTCGAACTTCGATCCGGAAAAAGCGGGAATGCTGCGTGAAGACGGGCTGAAGAAGAACAAGATGTTCACTTGGTCGGACCTGACGGTAAGCGCCAGCAAAAGAGCTGAGACTGACTATTTCAACAATATCTCAATACCAGTCAACGAACCGTATACCGACGCTGACGGCCAGACATACAACAACTACGGCACGTACATCCTGCAACAGTACTACAACCATCCGGAATGGTTCAAGAACAGCCAGACGTTCATCCGCAACGTCTGCCCTGGATTCTTTTTTGAGATAACCGACGGGCAGGGCTTCTACAGCAAGATACCCTATACGGGCGTGCAGATTCACTACCGCACCATCAGCGAAGACTCTGTGTACAACACCGTCACAACTCTGGCCGGTACGGCCGAGGTCCTACAGACCATCCGCGTCACCAACGAGCAAGAGCGGCTTGAGGAACTGGCACAAGACGAGACGTGCACCTATCTGAAATCACCCGCCGGCCTGTTTACCGAGGTAACTATTCCTGTCGACGAGATCATGAACGGACACAGCAACGACTCACTGATGGCCGTCAATCTGGCATTCCAGCGCCTGAACAACGACGTACACGGCAAGTCGTCGCTGACAGTCCCGCAGAATGTCCTGCTGATTTGCAAAGACAGCGTAGAGCACTTCTTTGCAGAGGAGCAACTGCCGGACAACGTCACATCGTACACGGCAACCTACACCTCTGCCGGCAAGAACCAGTATGCTTTCAACAACATCTCGAGTCTTGTCTCACATCTGTGGCAGCTGAAGACTGAAGGCGAGAAGACGGACTCCTACTGGACCACAAAGCATCCTAACTGGAACAAGCTGCTGCTGATACCTATCCATCTGGATCAGGTAACAACGACCTCATACTACAACACCCAGTCGACGACAACAATAGGCATTGAACACGACCTGAGCATCAGCAGTACACGACTGGTCGGAGGCGGCAAGAATCCGAACGACCCGATTCAGCTGAGCGTCGTCTATGGAAGGTTCTAAAATTAGTGATGGCAGACGGTTATCTGGAACAGCATCAGGCCGACTATGAGGCACGTAAGGCTGCGTGGCTACGAAAGAAGGCGCATCTGCCGAAACAAATGCGCCCACTAATTAAGAAGCCCGACGACGAAGCCCTATGATATCAACCACATCGCCGACACTATGAGATAATCTTGTAACGAGCAAACTTCAATAGCAACTGTTTGGTTCCAGTATTACGGAACTCGACAGTTGCTTTTTGATTCTCACCCACTCCTTCCAGGTTGACGACACGTCCGATGCCGAATCGCTGGTGCTCAATCACGTCGCCAATCTTCAGACCATCGCCCATATCTGCCACTGGCTGCGGTGCAACAGCCTGAGGAACACGCTTGAAATTGGGACCGAAGGGATTGACTGGCTTCTCGGGCTGACGGGGAGCTACAGCACGCGGCTTCGGGTCGGCACGGAACTGCGTAGCCACAGGATGAGGATTCTGCATCCAACTGCTGCCGCGACTGCCTGTCTCACGCGGACCGCGGGTAAACAACTCCTTATCGTCCTTCTCCGAGAGAACCCTGATAAGCTGAGGGTCAAAATCCTTGATGAAGCGCGAAGGTGAATCAAACTCCAAACGCCCATAACGGAAACGGTTCTGCGCACAGGTCATGATGCAATGTTTCTCGGCACGCGTAATGGCGACATAGAGCAGACGGCGTTCCTCCTCGAGCTCACGCAGGGAACCGGTACACATCGGACTCGGGAAGATATTCTCTTCGAGACCAACGACAAACACCGTCGAAAACTCCAGTCCCTTGGCCGAGTGAATGGTCATCAGCGTCACCTTGTCGTTCTCGTCGCCATCATCGCTGTCCAAATCGGTCAGCAATGCCACTTCCTGAAGGAAGTCGGTCAGAGCAATCTGGTCACCCATATCTTCCTCACGCCGGCTCTCCACAAAATCCTGCATGCCGCTCAGGAACTCCTCAAGGTTCTCCTGACGCGAAATATCCTCCGGTTCACGACCGCTGTATATATCACGGCTGATGCCGCTTGACATGATGATTTCGTGGCCCAATAGATAGGCATCCTCTGTCTGCAGACGCTCACGCCAACCAAGTATCATGTTCTTGAAGACATCTATCTTCGTCATCGTGGCCTTCGAGACATCGAGTGGAAAGAGAACGGGCTCACTAATCACCTGCCAGAGACTGACACCAAAATTGGATGCAGTACGGGCTATCTTATCGACGGTCGTTGCACCAATGCCACGAGCGGGATAATTAACGATACGCTTGAAAGCCTCCTCGTCGTCTGGATTGGCAACCAAACGGAAATAGGCAATCACATCCTTGATCTCCTTACGCTGATAGAACGACAGACCGCCGTAGATTCGGTATGGGATACTGTCCTTGCGCATCTGCTCCTCAAAAGTACGGCTCTGTGAATTGGTGCGATAGAGAATGGCAAAATCGCTCCAATGGCACCCGTCCTGACGGCGTATGCGCTTGATGTCCTGACATACGACGTTAGCCTCCTCGCGGTCGGAATAGACGGGCTTCAGCGTCAGACGCTCCCCTTCCTCATTACGGCTATAGACATCCTTGGGTATCTGCCGCTCGTTTTTCCTGATGAGCGAGTTAGCTGCCTGGACAATCAGCTGTGTTGAACGGTAGTTCTGCTCAAGCTTAAAGAGACGGGCATCGTCATAGGCATCTCGGAAGTGCAGAATATTATCGATATTGGCACCACGGAAACTATAAATGCTCTGTGCATCATCACCGACGACACACACACGCTGACGTTCCTGCGTCAGCTGCAAGACAATCTGCTGCTGGGCATAGTTCGTGTCCTGATACTCGTCGACAAGCACGAAATGGAACTTCTCAACGTACTTCTGGCGCACTTCCTCATGGGTATTGAACAACACAAAGGTATATACCAGCAAGTCGTCAAAGTCCATCGCATTGGCCTGTCGGCAACGCTCCGCGTACCTTATATATATATCCTTCAAGGCCGGACGTTTGCTGCGGGCGTCGTCCTCGGCCCAGGCACTCGTCGCGTAGCGCATGGGCAGCACCAAGTGGTTCTTCGCCATCGAGATGCGGTCGGACACAGACGCTGGCTTGTAAACCTTGTCGTCAAGCCCCATCTCCTTGATGATGGTCTTCACCAGCGACCGCGCATCCGTCTGGTCGTAGATGGTGAAATTCGACTGAAAGCCCAGTTGGTCGGCCTCCGCACGCAGAATACGGGCAAAGACCGAGTGGAACGTACCCATCTGAAGGTAGCGCGCATGCTCTTCACCCACAAGCTGACCGATACGGTTCTTCATCTCACGCGCCGCCTTGTTGGTGAAGGTGAGCGCAAGAATCTGCCAAGGCTTGTAACCCTGTTCCAGCAAATAGGCTATCTTGTAAGTCAGCACACGCGTCTTACCCGATCCGGCGCCGGCAATCACCAGCGACGGTCCGTCACAGAAGAGCACCGCTTCGCGTTGACTGTCGTTCAGCTCAGAGCGTAGTGTTTCCTCAGTCATCATCGGTCATTAGCCATACGATAGATGGTCTCCATATCATCAGGACTGAGCACTTCAATGGCACCCAGCGTGATGGTGCCGCCACGACTGCAGCGTGATACCATCGTGCTGATTTCCTCGTCCGTAGCCCGACGGCCCGTCAGCTCGGGGATGCTGGTGGGCATACCTATGGTGCGATAGAACTGCTCAACGGCTTCAATACCGCGAAGGGCTGTCTCCTCCGGATAGGCAAAGTCATTGGCAACGCCCATCACATTGACGGCAAACTGTGCAAACCGACTTGTATGACGAGGCATCACGAAACGAGCCCACGAGCCCCAGAGGGCAGCCAGTCCGGCACCATGGGTGACACCATACATCGAACTGAGCTCATGCTCCAACCTATGGGTAGCGAAGTCCTTCTCCGTACCACACTCAGTCAGGTCGTTATGCGCCAGCGAGCCAGCCCACATAATCTGAGCACGGTGCCGATAGTCTTCGGGCTTTTGGAGAACCACCTGCACACTGTCCTTCACCGTCCGCAAGAGGGCCTCGGCAATGGCGTCGGTCAGCGTCATATCCTCGTAACGTGAGAAGTAGCGTTCCATCGTGTGCATCATGATGTCGGTAGCACCGGCAGCCGTCTGGAAAGGCGGCAGCGTGTAGGTACGCTCGGGGTTCATGACACAGAAACGGCAACGGCACAGATCGCTGTTAATACCTCGTTTCAGCAATAACTCATCGTGCGTGATGACACAGCTCGACGACATCTCGCTGCCTGCTGCCGGTATCGTCAGTACGACACCAATGGGCAGACACGACTGCGGAACAGCCTTGCCGTCCCAGAAGTCCCACACGTCACCAGCATACCCCACACCATAGCCGATAGCCTTAGCAGAGTCGATGACGCTGCCGCCGCCTACGGCCAGGATGAAGTCCACCTGCTCGCGGCGACACAACTCAATACCCTTGCGCACCATCGAGAGCAACGGGTTGGGCACCACCCCACCCAGCTCCACAAAGCTGATGCCTGCATCTGTCAGCAGACGTTCCAGCTTATCCAACAAACCAGAACGGCGGGCAGAGCCGCCGCCGTAATGGACAAGCACGCGTCTGCCGCCGTTTGACTTGATGAGTTGTGGAACTTGTTCTTCTGACTGCTTGCCGAACACGATACGTGTCGGAGCGTAGAAATTAAAGTCCTTGATCATTCTTACTTTCCGAAATAACGCTTTAACAAACCAGCGAAGCCAGCACCGTGACGGGCCTCATCCTTGGCCATCTCATGAACGGTGTCGTGGATAGCATCGAAACCGGCAGCCTTGGCGTTCTTGGCAATGCGGAACTTATCCTCGCAAGCTCCGGCCTCGGCTGCGGCACGCTTCTCGAGATTGGTCTTCGTATCCCACACGCACTCGCCCAGCAGCTCGGCAAAGCGGCTGGCGTGGTCGGCCTCTTCAAAGGCATAGCGCTTGAAGGCCTCGGCAATCTCGGGATAGCCCTCGCGGTCGGCCTGACGGGCCATTGCCAGATACATGCCCACCTCGCCGCACTCGCCATTGAAATGGTTGCGCAGGTCCTGAATCATCTCCTCGCTGACGCCCTCGGGCTTACCGTCGCCAATCTTGTGAACCGTAGCATAAGTCATATCAACATCGTCCTTGAGTTCTGAGAACTTTGAGGCAGGAGCCTTACAGATGGGGCACTTCTCGGGAGCTGCATCGCCTTCGTAGATATATCCACAAACGGCGCAAATAAACTTTTTCTTCATAATTGTTGTGTTTTTAGTATTTGTTTAGTTAGAAATGATATTAACTTCGCAAAGATACTTATAAAAAATGAATCCTGCAAGTTTTTCACAGGTTTTATTCTTTTTTTTGCGCAACGCCTCGTCCTTGAATCTCACAGACGATAGCCTGAGCCACCGTGTACGCGGTCGTCCAGGCAGCCTGAAAGTTGAAACCGCCCGTGATACCATCAATATCAAGAACCTCGCCGGCGAAGTATAAATGAGGTTGGACACGACTCTCGAGTGTTGACGGATGGACAGCCGTAAGAGCTATTCCGCCGCAAGTCACAAACTCATCCTTGAAAGGTGCACGTCCCGCTATCTGATAAATGTCGTTGCACAGCACATTCACAAGGCGGTTCGTCTCCTTCTGGTTCAGACTGCTCCACGGACTGTTGGCCCGATTACCCAGACTCTTCTCAAGCAGATAGGTCCACAGCCTACTGGGGAGGTCGAACGGTCGTATGGATGTCAGCTGCTTCTGGGGGTGTTGCCGCTGCAGCGTCTCCAGTTGTTGACGGACCTCATCATCGCAACGACCTGTCCAGTTGACAGCCAGCGGCATGTGGTAACCGTTCTCATGGAGCAGACGGGCAGCATAGCTCGATAGTTTCAAGATTGCCGGACCGCTCATGCCCCAATGAGTCAGCAGTAGCGGCCCCTTTGCACGAAGTTTCGTTCCAGGAATGGCCACCGAAGCGTCTTCGACGACCAATCCCATCAGCGCATTGAGAGCTTTGTCAGCAATAGTAAACGTGAACAGCGACGGGACTGGCTCCACCACCTCATGCCCCTCGAGCCATTGCAGTCCTTTCATCAGCGGCTGACCGCCTGTGGTAACGGCCACGAAGTCGTAGTCGGACAGTTCGTCAAGACGGTTCACAGCATGTCCCGTCTTCACTTCCACACCAAGGCGATGAGCTTCAGAAAGGAAACAGTCGATGATGGCATGCGAGTCCTGTGCAGCAGGAAAGACACATTGGTCAGGCTGTGTCACCAAAGGCACTCCGTGACTCTCAAACCAGGCATAGGCATCACGATTGTCGAACGTCTTGAACAGACGCTTCATCAGTCTGTGGCCGCGCGGATAGACTTCCGACAGGTCACGTACATCATAAAAGGAATTGGTACAGTTACATCGTCCCCCACCCGACACCTCGACCTTCGCCAACACACGCTGACTACGTTCCAGGATAACGACTTGCATTTCAGGCACCGCCGCCTTGAGGTTGACGGCCAAAAAGAAGCCAGCCGCTCCGCCACCTACTATCGCAGTCTTCATGACGTATATCTCGGAAATGGGAGGATTACTTCCAGGAAGCACCCTCGCGCAGTACGAAGCGGATACGCGACTTACGCGGCAGCTGAGGTTTCTCCCACGCTCCACCGAGTATCTGAATCACAGTCTCAGCCTTCGATGATGTCTGAGCAGCTGCTACTGCCTCACTTAACGAGAGGAAGTCACCGCGACCGCGACGATCAACGGTGATGTCGGCCTCGCAGCGATAGCGCTTCAAAAGAGGAATCTCGACGCACAGGGCGTCAGCCAACAGACGGGCAACAACATGTGCACCATAGACGTTGTAGTGGGTATTGTCCTGACGCCCGTCAGGTACACTGGGCTCCTCGCCAGGGAGGAACCACATATGCAGCCGTTTCGACGCCTCGGTTCCCAATCCCTGTTCCAGGTCGTGGGTTATCTGGTTAGCATCCACAAAGTGTACGTTCATCCTTTGAGCCACATCGCGCGGCGCCACGCGGTAGAGTCCGTGAGTATCGATAAGCGAGTCGCCCTCGACCATCTTGACGCCGTCCTTAAAGGTGGTCGTGCGCAGCTTCTCATCGTCGTCGTTCTCAGGAGCGCTAACGAAGAAGTTTCGCCTGACGACGCAGTTCATCAGCACCGGTATGCCGCCACGCTCACGTGTCTCTCGGACAAACTTCGCCAGATTATAGTCGAACGTCGAGCCCGGTTCGGTATGACGGTCGGCCTTGGGTTTCTCGTCGTTATGACCGAACTGAATGATCACATAGTCGCCGGGCTTCATCTTCTCCAGTACCTTGTCCCAGCGCCCTTCATCGATGAACGACTTCGAAGAACGACCGTTGACGGCATGATTGTCGACTCGGATGTTATCGTCGAAGAAGCACGGCAGGGCCATCGCCCACCCGCGTTCCTGCTTGCCATTCGAAATATCCTTGTTGGCTGCGGTGGAATCGCCGATAACAAAGATGGTGGTCGTCTTGTCGTTGGTGGCAGCCGTACAGAGCAGTAGTGCCGTGATGGCAGTCAGGATTGTCTTCTTCATCTTCAATCGATAGTTCGGAATGACGTTATTACGAAATTTGTGCAATCAGCTCATCAGGAGAAACCAGCGTCTGCTCACCTGTCTCCATGTTCTTAAGGGTCAGCTTGCACGTATTCATCTCGTTCTCACCTGCCAGTACCACGTATGGTATCTGCTTGGCATTTGCGTACGACATCTGCTTCTTCATCTTAGCAGCGTCAGGAAAAATCTCCGTACGGATACCGGCAGCACGTGCCTTCGCAACGGCCGGCAGACAGTATTCCGTTTCTTTCTCTCCGAAGTTGATGAAGAGCAGTTGTGTGCCGTTCGTGGCGTCTTTCGGATAGGCATCCAGCGCATTGAGCACATCGTAGATGCGATCGACACCAAACGAGATGCCAACACCCGAAATACCCGGCATACCAAAGATACCCGTCAGGTTGTCGTAGCGTCCACCACCTGTAATACTACCGATCTGGACATCCAGCGCCTTCACCTCGAAGATGGCACCTGTGTAGTAGTTCAGTCCGCGTGCCAGCGTCAAGTCAAGCTGAATCTCATTATTCAGAGGCGAACGTTGAGACGAAAGAAGCGAAAGGATGTAGCGCAGTTCCTCAACGCCCTTCAGTCCTGTCTCGCTGTCCTTCAGCACCTCGCTGATGGTGGCCAACTTCTCATCGTTGGTGCCCTCCAGCAGGATGATGGGCTGCAGCTTCTCTATCTGCTCGTCCGTCAGCCCATCCTCACGCAATTCGGCATTGACGTTGTCGATGCCTATCTTGTCGAGCTTGTCAATAGCAACGGTGATGTCGACAATCTTGTCAGCAGCACCAATGACCTCAGCGATGCCGCTGAGTATCTTGCGGTTGTTAATCTTTATCTGTACACGCACGCCAAAGCGCGTAAAAACGGTGTCGACAATCTGCATCAGCTCCACCTCGTTCAGCAACGAGTCGGAACCGACGATGTCACCATCGAACTGCCAGAACTCACGGTAGCGGCCCTTTTGCGGACGGTCCGCACGCCACACGGGCTGCATCTGATAGCGCTTGAATGGTAACTGCAGCTCCTCGCGGTGCATCACCACATAGCGGGCGAAGGGCACCGTCAGGTCGTAACGCAGTCCTTTCTCACACATTTTGGCAGCCAGATGCAGACTGTTGCGCTCCTGCAGTTCCGCATCGCTGACTTTGGCCAGACAGTCGCCCGAGTTCAATACCTTGAACAGCAGCTTGTCACCCTCTTCGCCATACTTGCCCATCAGCGTGCCGAGTGTCTCCATCGCGGGCGTCTCAATCTGCTGGAAGCCATACAGCTGATACACCTGCTTGATGGTGTCGAAGATATAGTTGCGACGGGCCATCTCCTGAGGGCCGAAGTCGCGTGTTCCCTTGGGTATGCTTGGTTTATTTGCCATTTCTTACGATTGTCTGGTCACGGTCCGGACCGATTGATATGATTGCGATGGGGGTTTCTAACTCTTTCTCAAGGAAGGCAATGTAGTCGCTGAACTCCTTCGGGAACTGGTCCTCGGAGGTGAACTGCGTCATATCGGTCTTCCAGCCGGGCAGCTCCTGATACACGGGCTCGATACCTTTCTCTATATCATAGGGGAAGTAGTCTATCTGCTGACCATTCTGCTTGTAGGCCACACATGCCTTAATGGTGTCGAAGCCGTCGAGCACATCGCTCTTCATCATGATGAGCTTCGTCACGCCATTGACCATGATCGAGTACTTCAAGGCCACCAGGTCAATCCATCCGCAACGGCGCTCACGACCTGTAACAGCACCATACTCGTGACCCAGGTCACGAATCTTCTTGCCTGTCTCGTCAAACAGCTCCGTGGGGAACGGACCGGCACCAACGCGCGTGCAATAGGCCTTCATGATACCGAACACGTCGCCAATCTTATTGGGACCGATACCCAGACCCGTGCAGGCACCTGCACAGATGGTGTTCGAGGAAGTCACGAAGGGATAGGATCCGAAGTCGATGTCGAGCATTGTGCCCTGGGCACCCTCACAGAGCACCGACTGGCCGCTCTTGAGAATACCATTGATCTCGTGCTCGCTGTCGACGATGGGGAACTGGCGCAGGTACTCCACGCCTTCCAGCCACTTCTTCTCCACCTCCGTAATGTCGTACTCGAAATTGAGCGACTTGAGGATAGCCTCGTGGCGGGCTTTGGCAGCAGCATACTTCTCGTCAAAGCCGTCCAGGATGTCACCTACGCGAAGACCATTGCGCGACACCTTGTCCGTATAAGTCGGACCGATGCCCTTGCCTGTCGTGCCCACCTTGTTCTTACCCTTCTGAGCCTCATAGGCCGCATCCAGCACACGGTGCGTAGGCATAATCAAGTGCGCCTTCTTCGAGATATGCAGTCGCGTCTTCAGCTCGTGGCCACTCTGCTCCAGCGCCTTCGCCTCGTCCATGAAGAGGTCGGGTGCCAAGACGACGCCGTTACCGATGATGTTCACCTTGCCTCCCTGGAAAATACCAGAGGGGATACTGCGCAGCACGTATTTCTCTCCTTCAAACTCGAGCGTATGACCAGCGTTGGGACCGCCCTGGAAACGGGCTATCACGTCATACCTCGGGGTCAGCACGTCGACCACCTTTCCTTTACCTTCATCGCCCCACTGCAGACCCAGCAGGACGTCAACCTTACCTTTGTTCATTGTTTACTCTTATCTTTGTTTGTTGTTTTCGTTTTCTTGTTTTCCGCCTTGCTCAGTCGTGTGATACGAGCCTGACAAGTCGAACAGATACCATATATATATAAGGTGAAACCATCCTTGCGGAAACGGCGCAGGCGAAGATTGTCTATCGCCTCCGTTATCTCGGGCGAACGGAACTCGCTGACCTTGCCGCAGACCGTACACATCTGGTGGCAATGACTGTCGTTGTCATAGCACGCCTCATACTTCGTCGTTCCTTGGAAACGATGGCGCAAGACCAATCGCAGTTCCATGAACAGATTCAGCGTGTTATACAGCGTCGCACGGCTCACAGGGAACCGGTATTCATTCACCAGTTTCTCGCTCAGCTCGTCGAGCGTGAAGTGTCCGTTAATGCTATAGACAGCATTCAATATCGCGTAACGCTCGGGCGTCTTGCGATGGTTGTTCATTTCCAGATAGCTGTTCAGTATACGCTCAACAGCTGCCTTGACATTCTCTTTCATCTGTAACTAACTTCATAAACCGCACAAAATTACAACAAAAAGTTCAGATAACAGAAGAATTAATTATAAAAAGTCTAAAAAAAGGCAGATAGCCGTACCTCGTCAGCCCGCTCCGAGCGGAACGGCGTTCGGCTCCGGGCGGAACGGCGTTCGGCTCCGGGCGGAACAGTGTTCGGCTCCGAGCAGAACAGAGACGCCTAACGGACGGCTCTTTTCTGTATGCTGTCAGCCAGACGTTCGTAGACGAGTCCGAGGTCGGAGAAATGAAGGAGACAGTTGTTGGCAGCCTTGCGTACAGAGGGGAACGGACCTTGAAGTGCTACTAAAGCCTGGTCAAGGAACTCGTTGATACCACGCTCATTAGGTTCTTGGCCGTTCATGAACAACCGACTCAGAATATGGAAACCGCAGAGTTGATGATACTCCTCCGGCGAGGCCATCCACTGATAAGCCTTTTCCGGCGCATAAGGCAGATGCTGCCACAGGTTGAAGGCCAACTGTTCAGCCAGTTCAAGTGTATCGGCCTGCTCCATCCAGATATCGGCGACCTCAGGCAGCATCAGCTCAGGCGGCATGAGCATGGTGGCGAGAATCCTGCATTCGCGCACGTTCTCCTTATACAGCGCAATAGCCAGATCATAGCGAGCCTGAGGCTCACGGTTAGCACTCAGTTCCTGAGCCATCTCGCGCAGACGGGGCAGCGTAGCGCCCCAGTTCAGGTGGTAGCCGACGCCCTTGTCGCGCATAGACTGTGCAACGGAGCCGTCCATCATCTGCCGGAACGACTGCTTGATCTCTTTTATCTGTTGACTGACATCTGTCATGTGGTGTTTCGCTAAATCAATGTTCCATATTCCGTACTGTATCGCAGCATCTGTTGGGCATAGCTCTCAGAGTAACTGACCTGTATGTCGCAAATCTGACCCTCAGCATCGTACACAGGCAGCATCATGGGGTTGATAAAGCCCTTATAGGGCGCGAGGTTCAGCTGACGGTATCGCTCGAGCACTTCCTGATGAAGATCAGAATCAACTTTGACGGCATAGGTCTCAACGAGCTGACAGGCAGCATCGTAGTTACCCTCACTCTTGATGCGCTGCACCTCAGCCAGAAGGCGTGCAAAGAGCTGGCGTAGAGCCACATAGTCCGTGATCCGGACAAAGGTCTTTCCATTGTGTTTAACCAACTGAACGATGCCATGCCCCTGCTCATAGCACCAATGGGCGATGAGGGCTCGGTTGCGCATGTGTGCCTCCTCAATCTGACGACCGGGCTCTATACGTATGAGCTGCGTCATCAAGCCATTCATTATATAGGTATAATACTGCGACTTGTAAGCCTCGCCGTCAGGCAGTAGTCCAAGCTCCACGAGCTTCGGGTCGGCAATGTAGTATAGTCCGAAGAGGTCGGCACGTGCCTCCTCAATAGTATTGCCGTAAGCCTTCAGCGCATCGGGATCAACGCCCGGCAGCAGCTGTCCGCTGCCATGTCCTAAGCACTCGTGCAGATCGGTATGCAGGTCGTCGCAGACATCACCATACTTCTCAATCATAGCTAGCGTCTCAGCGTCGACCACGAACTCCTCCTTGAAACCGTTACCGTGGGCCGCTTTGTTATAGGCATCTGTGATGTTGGAGATAGTGATGCTCTTTGAGCCATGTTCTGAACGGATCCAGTCGGCATTAGGCAGGTTAATGCCGATAGCCGTCGAAGGATACTCATCGCCACCAAGCATGGCCGCACAGATGACATTGGCCGAGACACCCTTGACGACACGCTTCCGGAAGCGAGGGTCAACAGGCGAATGGTCCTCAAACCACTGGGCATTGGCGGCTATGGTCTGCGTCCTGTGGGTCGCCTCCTCGTCAATGTATTCAACAAGCCCTTCCCATGAGCCCTTGAGTCCCAGCGGATCACCATAAACCTCTATAAAGCCATTGATGAAGTCTATCCGTCCCTCATGTTCGCCGACCCACTCGATGCAGTAGTCATTGAACACGCGAAGGTCACCCGTCTGATAGTAACGCACAAGAAGCTCGATGATGCGTGCCTGCCGTTCATTCTCAGCCACCATACGGGCCTTCTCCAGCCAATAGACAATATGGCGGATGGCGTTGGCATAGCGTCCGTCGGCCGACCACACCTCTTCATGAATGCCTGAAGCATCCTTCACGAGCGTCGTGTTCAGGCCATAGGAGACTGGCTGCGGGTCATGGGCTGCCATCGCTTTCTGATTCTGGTAGAAAGCCTCAGCCTCCCGCTGGGTGACGCCATCATAGAAGTGGCAAGCGGAGGTCTTTACCAAGTCCTGGCCCTCAGCCTTGTTGACACGCTTCGGCAATACCTCAGGATCGAAGATGACGGGCAGCAGCTCGTCACAGAACTCATCAACTGTCTGTCCCTCAGCCAGAGGCAGGCGTGTGGCTTCTACTTGATGAAGGACACTTCGCAAGTAGTCAGCCGTAAAGCCGGGCACAAACTTGTCGCACCCGTAGTGGTGATAGATGCCGTTGGAGAACCAGACGCGCTTCAGATAAACCTCAAGGGCGTGAAAAGCATCCGTGTCGTGAGCCACCCGCAGATCCGTATAGACGACCTCCAACGCTTTACGGATACGAAGGTTATACTTACCAAACTGGTCGAAGGTGATATCGCGACCATACAGGGTCGCCTTTGACAGGTAATATACCAGACGCTTCTGCTGGAGCGTCAGCTGTTCAAAACCGTCCAAGCGATATCTGAGCAATTGCAAGTCTGCAAACCGCTCATCCGAATAAGAAAAAGATGTCATAGTTGTCGATGGTAAACAGGTCTTCATCCCTTCGCCGACTTCTTCGACTTAGGTTGGGGATGCTGGGCAAGGTGTTGCAAACGGTACTCACGTGGCGTCATGTTCATCAGCTTGTAGAACGAGGCATAGAACGACTGCCTGTTGGCAAAGCCCACCATGTCGCTGACGTCCTCAATGTTCAGGTCCTTGTAACGCTTGTCAACCAAGATAGACATCGCCTCCTCGATACGATACTTATTGACAAACGACGTATAGTTCATGTGAAAGCGGACATTAACGACTGCTGATACATAGCGAGTATTCGTACCCAAATCCTCCGCAAGACGCTTTGCAGAGTAATTCTTGTCCTTGTATTTCTTCTGCATGACAATGATGTTAAGGATTTTCTCCTTCATCTCGTCCATCAAACGGGGGCTGACAAGCGTCCTATAGACGGCTTCCTTCTCCCTTTTTTCGGTAATATTATACTTCGCCATAGACCCGTAAGTGTTAACAGTTTATAGTTTTCTCGGCAAATATAGTGATTTTTTTGACAAATCCCAAATTTTTTCTCCATTATTTGAAAAAAAATCGTATCTTTGTCGGGAAAATGAGCAAAAAGTGATAAAAAAAGGGCCAATTTTTTCGCTTAGTGGAAAATAATGTGTACTTTTACACGCTGATAACAACTGCCGCAACATCATATGAAACGAACATACAGCACCCTACTGGCCATCTTGACGACTGTCGCCTGTCTGACGACCGTCACCGCTACGGCACAAAAGCTGCAGGCATCGCTCTCGCACTACTCTACCGACAACGGACTGAGTAGCAATGCCATAGCTTTTATGACACAGGACGACTATGGCTATATCTGGATTGCCACCTGGAATGGTCTGTCGCGTTTCGACGGCTTTAACTTCTATAACTATCGGACAGGTAATGGCAGCCACATACCGAACCTCCACAACCGCATCTATGACATTGCCATTGACCAAGCCCAGAACGTGTGGATGCGCATGTACGACGGCCGTGTGTTTGTAGTCAACCGCAAGACCGACCAAATCATGAACCCCTTGGAGCAGGTAAGCGACCATCAGGAGCTCAAGACCTTCATCCCCCTGACCGTCACCAGTGGTGGCGACGTGCTGGCATCGTTCGATGGTGTGGGCATCTACAAGATGCGGCTGGACCAGAAAAAAACAGCCCCACAGCTGATTACCACCCCCGGACTGAGGGTGACAAGCATGGCCGAAGGCTACCATGACGACATTTGGGTGGGCACGGACAAAGGTGTCCACCGTCTTGACATCGCCAACCTGTCCATCGAGCAGAATGCCGTGTTTGCCAACGAGCATATCACCCACATGTACTCCAACGGTTACAACATCTACGTCGGGACAAAGTCCGGAAAGATTATGAGCTTCTCATACGGGCAGGCACCCAAGCTCATCAAAGATGTAGGACAACAGCTGACGGGTTTGTATGTCGACAATTATGGCGTCGTCTGGTACTCCGACCAAGGACTGGGCATCTACCGCTACCGTCCTGCCAGCGACGACACGAAGTTCTTCGTACAGGACGTACCCGTACCCGAGTACGACGCAACCGGCACATTCTTCAACAACGCCATGGGACTGCTGTGGATACGCATGAACCACGGTGGATATGGATACTACAATCGCGAAGCCGACGAGATAGAGTACTTCCATAATGACCCGTCAAACCCCTGGAACCTGTCAAACACAGTCCATGCCAGCCTGGAACTGGAAGAGGGTGTCGTCTGGGAGTCAACCAGCCGCCGGGGATTGGAGAAACTGGAAATCAAGAAGAACACCATCACGCGCTCACTCCTTGTGCCTGATGCCAAGTCAACCATCGATAACGAGGTGCGTGCCATGTACTATGACAAGAAACGCAAGCTGCTGCTCATGGGTAACAAGAAGAGCAACCTGTTCATCATACATCCCGACGGCAGCCGGCATATCATCACTCACGACTCAAAAGGCAACCCCATAGGTCGTGCCTACGGCATCATGGAAGACTCCAAGGGTAACTACTGGCTGAGCTCGAAGGACTATGGTCTGTCGCTCATTACGCCTCAGGCAGGCGGTGGCTACCATATTCAGAACTTCCGCCACGATGACCAGGACGAATGGTCCATCAGCTCGAATGCCGCCTACCAGGCTGTCGAGGACAAACAGGGCAACATCTGGGTCGCAACCTATGGTGGAGGTGTGAACTTGCTGGTACGTTCGAAGGGAGGACATAAGTTCTATCATCCCCAAAACGTGATGCACAGCTATCCCGCTAACTCGTTCATGAAAGTCAGGGCCATTGCGCGTGACAAGGATGGCAACATCTGGGCAGGTACGACAGACGGCATACTCATCATGTCGTACAAAAACAACAACCTGACCATCAGAAAGTTGGCCAACTCGACAGAGCGCCCTGATAAGATTCTCATGAGTACAGACATCGTGTGCTTGAATTGCGATCAGAAAGGCACCATGTGGGTGGGAACCAACGGTGGCGGACTGTCACACACCATCGGACGTGACAGCAAGGGCATCTGGCTTTTCGACAGCTACACTTCAGAGGACGGACTTCCGTCGGACGAAATCAAAAGCATCACCTTCGACCTCCGGCATAACGTATGGTTTGCCACCGACCACGTCCTCTGCTCGTTCGATACCCAGAAAAAGATTTTTTCTACCTTCGGTAGTCTCGACGGCGTTGACGAGACCACATGCTCAGAATCGGCAGCCATCACATTGCCCAACGGAAACATCCTGATGGGAACCGTTAACGGCTACTACACCATCGACCTGAAGAAGCTAACCAACAACAACGGCTCTGTCCTGAAACTGCGATTTACGGATTTTTACCTGAACGACCAATTGCAGACACCACGACAGAAGTCACTCTATGACTACTACGTGCCAGAAGCCCGGAAGGTAGTGCTGCCGGACCACAGCAGCGTCTTCTCCTTCCGCTTCGCTTCCCTGAACTACCAAATGCAGCACCGCGTACACTACCAATACATGCTGGAGGGCTACGACACCCAGTGGCACAACGCCGACAAGACGCGCACCATCAGCTATTCAACGTTGCCAACGGGCTCATATCACCTGAAAGTGAAGGCGTTCCTCATCGAATCGCCTGATATGTACGACATGCGCTCCATCGAGATTGTCGTGCCGCCCTACTTCCTGCTCTCACGCAATGCCATCTGGCTCTATCTGCTGCTGACCATGTTCACAGCCATCTATGTCATGCTGTGGCGACAGAAGAAACTGACATACAGGGAGACGATCCGACAATTGTCCACCGATGAGATACCGCTACTCATCGAAGACGAGGAGGACCGCCAATTCATGGACATGGTGAACAGCTGGCTCGGCCAGAACTACCATAATCCAGGACTGAAGATTGAGGAGGCCATTGCGCAGTCGAACATGTCCAAATCGAACTTCCACAGGCTCATAGAGAAACTAACCGGTCAAAAGGCGAATGACTATATTGATGACTTCCGTCTGAGAAAGGCAGCACAGATGATGCGGAAGTCGGACAAGCCGATGGCAGTAATCGTTGAGGAGAATGGATTCAAGGACATCGACGACATGACCCGCATCTTCAAGTCACGCATTGGTCTGCCCCCTGAAAGATACCGCCGTGAGTCACATAACTACACCTCGGCCGAAACACAAAGCGACAGTAAGTCGCGTCATCAGCAGTACGATGACTATCAGAACGGTAACACAGACGTGAATACCGATGTTTACGAAATAATTGAGGACTGATGGTGCGTAATTGAAAAATTATTCGTACCTTTGCAACCAGAACAAGAACAGGGGTCGTACCTGATAGATCGGGATACTCTACAATAATTCAAAAACTGGGATTGATTCTCTTGTCAATGGCGGGCCATGTTATTACCCTGTCAAGGGGAGCTTCAAAAGCCGGTGGATTACAACGACGGAGGACACCCATATCGTGTGAAACTGGAGTTTTCACCAAATCATCGGTACGACCCTTTTTATGATGATATCGCATAACAATAAAAAGTTGATAGGTATGTTTTCTGGTATTATTGAGGAATTTGCAACGGTCACATCCATCACGAAGGACCGTGAGAATATAGACTTCACGCTGACCTGCTCGTTTGTCAGCGAACTGAAGATTGATCAAAGCGTAGCCCATAACGGCGTATGCCTGACGGTAGTCGACATACAATCACCGACAGACGACAACCCGCTGGGCACCTACACCGTCACAGCGATGAAAGAGACGCTCGAGCGCAGCAACCTAGGACTGTTCCACGTGGGTGACAAAGTCAACGTCGAGCGCTCCATGCTGATGAATGGCAGACTGGACGGACACATCGTCCAGGGACATGTGGACATGACGGCGCGCTGCATAGACATGAAGGATGCCGACGGCAGTACCTACTTCACCTTCCAGTACCGCTTCGACCGCGAAATGGCACGCAACGGTTACTTCACCGTCGACAAGGGATCGGTAACGGTCAATGGTGTGAGTCTCACGGTATGCAACCCCACACAGGACACGTTCCAGGTGGCCATCATACCCTACACCTTCGAGCATACGAATTTCTGCGACATACGCATCGGAACGGTCGTCAACCTTGAGTTCGACATCCTCGGCAAGTATATCGCACGTCTGCAACAACTGTAATCGGCCAATAACGACTGGCCCGCTACAGCCTACTCCTTGTAGTCAAGCTTTACAACGATAACGCGTATCGTCTGGTCATCGGTTAGCGGTGACTCCACCTTGGCGATGTGCCAGTCATCGGGGAAGAAAATGAAGAATTTGTCAGATGTCGAGTCGTAGAAATGCGCACGACTCACATCGTAGTTGTAGTGGATGACATCTGGCTTGTAAGCATCCTTCTCCACAGACGTCACATGGTCAATGATACCGAATCGCTCAATACCCTTCACAACATACTGGAAGTCGATGTGGTGATAGTGGCTCTCGCTATTACGCTTCTCCAAGGGGGCATTCTTGCTGTCCTCGACACTGGCTATTAGGTCGGAACCGGGAATAGGATGCTTGCCAGCAGCAATCGTCGTCAGATCCGTGTCAGCCAACCAACGGAACAATGCCTTCCACTGCTCCGGGTTCTTTTCGTACTGACGGTAGAACTCCACCTTATTGACTGTCTCATGAGGATCAGCCTTACGGAAGTCGTGACGCCATAGACCACCCTTGAGCCACAGGCGCGCCAGTTTCACCTCCTTCCTGTCATTGCAGGCACGTGTGTAGTAGCCAGGCTGTGCTTTGGCAGCAAGCAGGCTGACTGCCAGCAACAGGACACAGAACAGTCGTTTCATACTTTGCTTATCTGTTTTTGTGGTTCAAGAACCAGTCGTGGGTAAAGTGAATATACATGAACAACGCAACCGCCGTCAACGCCATCGCCACCAGCAACATCGGGTCAGCATCATCGAAGCACGCATAGCCTATGCCAATGCCCAGCGACAGACCACTCTCCCATCCCAGCATATAGGTACTCTGACTGGTACCACGCTGGCAATGACGGCTCAGCTTGATGAAGAACAAAAGGAAACGAGAGCCAATGATACCAATGGAGAGTCCCAGGAACACTGGGGCAATGTACCAAACAACAGGCAGCGGACGCGTGTAGATCAGCAGCAGCGCAGCTATCAGCAGGATAAGTCCGGAGACAACCTCACTTTTCAGCTCAGCATCGCGGAAGACGAAACGCTGAGCAAGCAGAGCCAGCAAGAAGCCCACCATCATCATGCCGTAGAAGCGGTCGGTCAGGCCTATTGACAAAACCATGCCGATGACACACGAGATAATGATCAGGTTCAAGAAGAGAATACTACCCTGGGGCAGGAAGAAACGGTCAAGACTGATGATGCGGATATGCTCTTCGGGAGAACGGAATGGTATCACAACCGTGATGATCAGCGAGGCGGCTGCCAGCGCACTAATCATCGAAGCCAGCAACACAGCATCGAAACCGACGTAGTTGAACAATACCAGTCCACACATCGGACCAATGGACAACGCCATACGCGAGAACCATGCCGACGAGTGGTTGGCCTCTGTCCGCCTGAACGATTCACTCGCATCAATTATCAACGTCGATGCCAGCACCATCTGTGCCAGTCCAAACGTTGCTCCGAGCAACAGACGCTGCAACAGGATGACACGTACCTCGACATACTGGCTCGTTATGCCATGAATATAGTACAAGGCTGCAAGACAAGCCGTCATCAGGAAGATGGACAGGATGCACACCTTGTTGCGGCGGAAACGCTGAACAAAGAAGTTACAAAAGCCGCCCAACAGGAACAGTCCCACGGCAAAGATGCCCATAGCAACACCTACTTGTAGCATATTGAAATGCTCCGTTTCAATCAGCCACACCGGAATCACGGGAATCAGCATATAGACCGATGCCGACAATAGGAAGTTAGCCAGCGACATGAGCCAAAAGTCTCTGTGCCAGAGGCGAATATGAACTGGTGTATTTTGCGAATTCATGAATGCATGCTTTTTGAATTTGCAAAGATACTAACTTTTGGCGAACTTAGCAAAGATTTCCGCAATTATTTCGTAGTTGCTACCCTTGTAGTCATAAATCTGCACGTCAGAAAGTGGTGCGATCGTTTCCACTGGCAACGTTGTAGCTAGTCCAACCACGACAGCCCCTGCGGCACGACCGGACTTCAGACCATTCAAGCTATCCTCAAACACCATACACTCATCTGGCTCAGCACCAAATCGTTGCGCACCGCGCATATAACAATCCGGATGGGGCTTGGAGTAGGCAAAGTCCTCACTGGTCAGCACAGCATCGAACAAGCTTGTAAACTCAGGACGCTGGCGGTACACGCTTTCCATCTTCGGCCGGTTACTACTGGTGACGACAGCTGTCTTGACGCCGTGTCGCCGCAGGTCGGTCACAAATGCCTCAAAACCATCCACGTAGTTGAACGACATCTGAGCCTCAAACTCATCCAGCCGCCGCGTGATGACCTCACGTTCCTTTTCCAGTTCTCCGCTAAACCAACGGTCATATATCTGCGTCAAAGTCGAACCCTTGATCTCATGTTCCAAGCCAGGACGTTCCGGATGATACTGCCGACACTGACTGCCCCAGAACACCGTATACTGTGGTTCCGTGTCAAAGACAACACCATCCAGGTCGAACAACGCCACTTTCAATTCCTTCATACTTTTCCTTGTTATTATTGTGCAAAGGTACGAAGAAGTGACCGAAAAGCAAAATAAAAACATGATTTCCTTTTGCTTTTCGCACAACTTTTCGTAATTTTGCAGCTAATTTAATGAAAACGACAACGTAGAATGAGACTCAAACAGATCAGCGTCATACTCATGGCAGCGATGTTGGCTGCATGTAGCAGCAACAGTAGCGAGGTGCTGCCTACTGAGAAGGTAACGGTAGAGAAGACAGTAAACCTGACCGGCGAGGAGAACACACCGCAATGCCATGTACTACTGGAACTGCTACAAGTCAAGGAGGACAAGAAGCAGAAAAAAGACAGCCTGTCGGTAGCACAGCGGGCGAACATGGCCATCATGGAGAAAGTGTTTGGTTGGGAGACAGCCGACGTGAAGGCTACAGCCGACTCATTTGCAACGCTCTACACACGTGACTATGTCAAGAACATGGCTCCGCTCTACCGCGAGGATCGCAATGACGAACAGAAGCACGCATGGTACGAGTATCGCTACGTGGTGACGACAGAGGTCCGGGCCGGTCGTCAGGAGACGACATGTTACCTGATCTCGCTCGACTACTACGAAGGCGGTGCACACAGCATTCAGCAGCTGCTGACTCTGAACATCGACAATCGTACCGGCGCTACTGTGACACTCACCGACCTGCTGGTACCTGGCTATGAAGGACGTCTGACGGAGCTGCTGCTGACGGCACTTTTGGAGAAGACGGGCGCTAAGGACATCGAGGCGCTGCATGAGCGCGGCTACTTGTACTCAATGGATATGTTCGCGTCCGAAAATTTCATCGTGGGAACGGATGGTCTGACCTTTGTCTACAACCCCTACGAACTGGCCCCCTACAGTGAGGGACGCATTGAATTGACAGTCAGCTACGACGATATGGATCAAATTCTGAAGTAAACAGTCATATGGAAATCATCAAGAAATACTTCAAGACGCTGACGGAGACGCAGCAACAGCAGTTTGCACAACTCGATGCACTCTACCGCGACTGGAACGCGAAAATCAACGTCATCTCGCGCAAGGACATCGACAACCTGTATGAGCACCATGTGCTGCACTCGCTGGCCATTGCCCAGGCTTTCCACTTCCAGCCGGGTACCGAGATCCTGGACTTCGGCACAGGCGGCGGGTTCCCAGGCATCCCGTTAGCCATCCTTTTCCCCGAATGCCGTTTCCGCCTCATCGACGGCACCGGCAAGAAAATCCGTGTGGCACAGGAAGTGGCACAAGCCATCGGACTGAAGAACTGCGAGGCTGTCCATCGTCGCGGCGAAGAGGAACGCTGCAAATACGACTTTGTGGTAAGCCGTGCGGTGATGCCCCTACCCGACCTGGTGAAGATTGTACGGAAGAACATCTCGACCAAACAGCGCAACGCCTCACTCAACGGCATCATCTGCCTGAAAGGCGGTCAGGTTGAAGCCGAGACACAACCGTTCAGCAAGACAGTAGAACTGCTGCCCATCGACCACTGGTTTAGCGAGGAATGGTTCAAAGAGAAATACGTCATCTACCTGCCCCTATGATAACAGTCAAGCGATTCGAGGTCAACATGTTGCAGGAGAACTGCTACGTGGTAAGCGACGATAGCAACGAGGCTGTCGTCATCGACTGCGGCGCCTACTTCGAAGAGGAGCGTCAGGCTATTGTCGACTATATCAACAACCACAGGCTGACGGTACGCCACCTGTTGTGTACGCACGCCCACTTCGATCATTGCTTCGGCAACGACACCATCTGGAGAGCCTTTGGCATACGTCCATCCGTTCCTCTTAAGGACGAGTGGCTGACCGACATCGACAGTCAGATGCAAGCCATGATGGGCATCGGCTACAACCGCGAGACAGCCCCCGTAGGACAACTGTACACAGAAGCCGACCACTTCGACTTCGGCAACCACCGGTTGACTGTCATCCACACCCCAGGCCACACCCCCGGCTCGTCACTTTTCTACTGCGAGCAGGAGCAGGCCGTATTTACCGGCGACACCTTGTTCCGCCTGAGCATTGGTCGCACCGACTTCGAAGGCGGCTCGTGGACCGACATGCAACGCAGTCTTCATCGTGTTGCCCAACTGCCGGCTGACACACGAGTCTATCCGGGCCATGGGCCTGAGACGACCATAGGCGCCGAACTCAGGAGCAACCCCTATCTACGCTGACAGTCATCGCACGGTTCATGACCGCACAAAGAATTCCTTACTCAAACAGCGAGTCTATTTCTTTGATTTCGTCGTCATCGAACCAGTTGTCGAGCTTCTTCTTGGCGCGTTCCTTGATTTCCGGATCGACATCCACCCAGAATTTCTTCAGCACATAGATGAGCACCGCCAGATCGTCAGTCAGTCCGGCGATGGGGATGGCGTCGGGAATCACGTCAATGGGGCTGATCATATAGCCTAATGCACCGATGATAATAGCTTTATCCTTCGTACTCACCTTGTCACTCTGCAGGGTGTAGTACAGAATCAGTGCCGCGTAGACAAGCTTTGCACCTGCCCGTTTGGCAATGCGTGAAATCTTCTCCACGAAATCGCTCTGCGAGAAGCGATTGCCGTAATTCATGAAATCAGGTAGTTCCATATTCTTCCTATTTTATTGTTAGTTCTTCAATATTCTGATGATGCGTATGCCCGTATGCGACGGGTGTTTGGCAAGATACTGTCCCAGTGTCATCGGCTCCTCGACCACACGTTTGTGCAGCTGTGAAGCGTTCAACAGGTGGAGACCGTCGCTGCGCCACACAGCAAACCCCAGATGGGCAATGTCAAGTCCGGGCTTCTGACAGGTGATGGCAATGATGTCACCGTCTCTGACAGCCTTCCTCATGGCAGGCGTATCCTTAACCTCCGACTTGGGGATGTAGCGATACGTGTGTCCCGACAGACTGTCTTCCTGAGCCTTGATAACGGGTACGAACTCGGGATGTGCCGCTAGTGCCTTATAGGCCTGTGGATGTTGGCTCATATAGCTGACATGCACTGTCTGTACGGCTGTGAACGGCGGAACGGGCTCCTGTGTCTCGCTGACCAGTCCCAGGCGTGTGTTGTCGTCAATCCACTCAGTAAAGTAGTGCAGGCGACTGGGATAACCGTCCAACAGTCCACCACGATAGCGTAGCTCCACCAGTGCATTCATGAAGTCGCGTGCCGTGTACAGGTTACGATAGACACAGAGGGTCAGGGCCGTGACATTCTCGACCAGCGTCGTACAGTCCATCTGACGCGTGTTGACGACAAGCTGCTCCTCATCGTTCACCTCGAGCGTATGAGCCACATAAGGCCGTCCCAGGAACTTCCGTGCAAAATGCAGCGGGAAGTTGGTCGTGCGCGGCATCTGGCGGGCCTCCGCCAACAGCTGTACAACCAGTTGCGTGTCACCCGGCTCTACCGTCTGTGCATCGGCCTTCAACCAGGTCAGCATACCTATTATTATAATAAGGAGTCGTCTCATCATGTCTTGTATTTCCTTTTTTTGCCGAAGTTATAGCCCACGTAGAGATTGATATTCCCAAACGTGTTATTCGTCCGGAATCGGGGCTTTCGGTAGTTGTTGGTACGTATGATGGCACTCATGCCGGCATACCACCGCATGTTGTTATAGACCACACCGAAACGTCCGACGGCGTCGAGGTTCACTTTCTCGAAGCGGAAACCAGCCTCGTCGTCAGCCACCACGTCACCCGTCGACTTCTTATAGGCCAGACCCACCTGTCCGCTGGCAGCCAGCAGCCAGTGGTGAGGCAACACTTGGTT
Source organism: uncultured Prevotella sp. (assembly GCA_964561385.1). Classification (GTDB taxonomy): domain Bacteria; phylum Bacteroidota; class Bacteroidia; order Bacteroidales; family Bacteroidaceae; genus Prevotella. Next base: position 11,468 of record CAZLPO010000002.1, on the reverse strand, counting down.
CCAGGCATAACCGCCTGACACGCTGTAGTCCGAGTAGTGTATCTGGTCGAAATACAGACTGCTGTCCACGGCGGCCACGTTATCGCCCAGATAATGGTCAAAGGTGCGCTGCAGGTTCTGGTAGTCCAGATCCAGCGAATTGCGCGTGTAGCCAACGCCCGCTATCCACGAGCCGCAGCTCTTCTTCTGCAGGGTGCTCTGGCTGAAGGCGGCCGGATAGGAGAAACGGCCGTGGTTGAAGATATAGTAGACGTTAAAGCCCGTGATGCCTGCGCTGACGCCGTCGAAGGGCACATTCTCAAGATAGTGTGTATCGATGTTATCCCCCAGACGAACACGACGCAGCTTGTAGTCACTGCCTGTCCGGCGATGGAACAGGTCTATGCCTATCTGCGATGAATAGATGCTGAGGTCTATCTCCTGCTTCTTGCCGTCACTGCTGAAGCCCAGGTTCTTGATGTCGAAAGTGTAACCGGCAAAGAACCAGCGCCAGCCCACGTATGGGCCGACCTTCAGACGGGGATCGGACGACAGCGTCACCGCCTGCCCGTTCTGACTCAGTATGGTGTATTGGTCCAGTTTGAAGGTTGACTGCATCATCACGGTAAAGTTATAGTGTTGCGGTTCAATGTAGCTGGTGTCAATACGGTCGAAGCCTCGTATGAGGCGGCGAAACCACGAGTGTTCCCTGCCTTCTGCAGACAGCGTGAGCAACCACATGACAAACAGAACCAGCAGATATTTTTTCATTTATAATTTTCCCAATATACGGTCCATCACCCAGTTCACTGGCGTGGCAGACACACCGGTACAGGTGCACACAGAGAGTCCCTGCAGATGCTCAATGACATTCTTGATGAGCGGGAACTGAACGTACGACGGGTTGGGCACTTCTATCGTCTGTGTGCCCTCACCAGTGTGCAGACGGATGGGAGCATAGTCGAACACAGAGAAGCTTAACGATCCCTGATCGCCGATGACCTCTATACAATCCTCATGGGCCGACTCATGGGCCACAAAGCACCAGGAGCCTGACCCCGGCAGACCATTCTCGAATCTGAAGCACGCGCTGACCGTGTCCTCCGCCTCGTACAGATGCCCGCGATTGGCACAGATGCCGTGCGCATCGAGGATAACACCGAAGAGGTCCTGCAACAGGTCCAACTGGTGAGGCGCCAGGTCGTAGAAGTAGCCGCCACCGGCTATGTCGGGCTGCAGTCGCCAAGGCAGTCTGTCGCCCTGGTTATAGTCAAGCTCGCGCGGCGGAACGGCAAAGCGCACCTGCACGTTAATGACTTCCCCGATGACACCACTGTTAATGATGTTCTTCACCTTCTGGAAATAGGGCAGATAACGCCGGTAATAGGCCACGAAACAAGGCACGCCCGTCTGCTCAGAGATACGGTTGATGCGCGCACAATCCTCATAGCTGGCAGCCAACGGCTTCTCTACATACACCGGTTTGCCGGCTTTCATCGACATGATGGCATAGGTGGCGTGGCTCGATGGTGGCGTGGCTATATAGACGGCCGTCACATCGGGGTCGTCTATCAGCTCCTGGGCATCGGTGTACCATTTGGCAATGCCATGGCGCACGGCGTAGCTCCGCACATTCTCCTCAGAACGGCTCATCACGGCGATGACATCAGAGCCGTCCACCTCACTGAAGGCCGGGCCGCTCTTCTTCTCCGTCACCTCACCGCAACCGATGAAGCCCCATCTGATTCTCTTCATATTACTCTGAATTTGGGTGCAAAGATAGTAAAAAATATCTATTTCAATTGTCAATTATCCTTTTTTTAGTATCTTTGCAGCCGAAAAATGAGAAATAACCACAACAAGAAACATGGATAATCAGAAAGAACAAGACATCATAAAAAGCAGAAGTGCCGGAGGATGCATCGTTGCCGGCTACCGACTCTTCAACAAACGGTTCAAGCGAATCATGCGGCTGTCGTGGCCTTTCGCCGCTGTCTTCGCCCTAATATACGGGGTGGCGGCCATATGGCTGCTCAACGCCACGGCCATGCCTCTGGCGGCAGTCATGATCATCTACGTGGCGGGATTGCTGCTGGCCATGATCCCATCCGCACTGGCCCTCCGCCGACTGCGCCGTCACATGCCCGACCTGTCTCTGCCGAAGAAGTTGTCAGCACTGATGAATCCCCGCTACTGGGGCTCGCTGCTCACGGTAACGCTCATCGTCACCCTTCTGTCACTGGTGCTGACCACCGTCATGTCGCTGCCCGCCATCATCGTAGCACTGGCCAACACCCAAGCCAACCTCTCGATGCTCATGGGCGATGCCAACGGCATGCCCGACTATGTTGTCTGGCTGTCGGTCCTCGTTATGGTGTTCACCGGTTTCGTACTGACATTCATCGTCCTCGCTGCCAAATTCCCCGTCCTCTATGCCCACGGCTCAGTTGTTGCACAGGAACAGGAGCGCAAGGACTTTAACAAAACACAATCATGAAACAGCAACGCATACTCTTCATCGACCGCGACGGCACACTCATCGAGGAGCCTGCCGACGAGCAGATCGATGCCTTCGAGAAACTGAAGTTCACACGAGGTATGTTCCGCAACCTGGCCTTTATCCGCCAGAAGCTCGACTTCCGCTTCGTGATGGTCAGCAACCAGGACGGACTGGGCACCGCCTCGTTCCCTGAGGACACCTTCTGGCCTGTCCACAACTTCATCCTCCAGACGCTCGAGGGCGAAGGCATCACGTTCGACGAACAGCTCATCGACCGCCATTTCCCCGAGGACAACGCTCCCACGCGAAAGCCCGGCACGGCCATGGTCGAGAAGTACATGCACGACCCACAGTACGACATCGCCAACTCCTACGTCATTGGCGACCGTGAGACCGACGCTGAGTTTGCCCGTAACATCGGCTGTAAGGCACTCATCTTAGGGCGCGACGGCATGACATGGGACCGCATCGCCGAACTGCTGTTTGCCGGCGAGCGCACGGCTGAGGTGCAGCGCACCACCAAGGAGACAGACATTTATATAAAGGTGAACCTCGACGGCTCAGGACAGTGTGACATTGCCACCGGTCTCGGCTTCTTCGATCACATGCTTGAGCAGATAGGCAAGCATGGTGGACTCGACCTGACCATCCACACGGATGGCGACCTCCACGTCGATGAGCACCACACCATCGAGGACACGGCCATTGCCCTGGGTGAGTGTCTGCTAAAGGCGCTGGGTGACAAGCGTGGCACTGAGCGCTACGGCTACTCGCTGCCCATGGACGACTGCCTCTGCCAGGTCTGCCTCGACTTCGGCGGACGGCCCTGGCTGGTCTGGGATGCAGAGTTCCACCGCGAACACGTGGGCGACATGCCGACGGAGATGTTCCTGCACTTCTTCAAAAGCCTCTCCGACGCCGCCCGCATGAACCTGAACATCAAGGCGCGCGGCGAGAACGAGCACCATAAGATCGAGGGAATCTTCAAGGCACTGGCCCGAAGCATCAAGATGGCCGTCCGTCGCGACATCTACCACTACGAACTGCCGTCCACGAAGGGGCTGTTATAATAGAATTATAATAGAATTACAGGAGTACGGACCGACGACCTATCATTTCGTGTCGTACTCATGAACCCACGCCCTGAGGGGCTCCATGGCCTCGGTGTGGTCGGGCGAGTAGCGCAGGATGACGGAGACCAGGCGCAGACTGTCGTCAATCACCTTGCCATAGTACTCCCAGTCACCCTCGTAGCCCAAGTGAATGCTGTAGCGGTCGGTGGTCTCCAGCAGCTCGGCTCCCATGTTCATCATCATCTGTCCGCCGCTGACGTGGTCGGAGTTCATGGAGTCCACATCGATGGAGATGGACACGTCCTCCCACACAAACACCTCCTGCAACCCCATCTCCTCGGGCACGTCCTGATGCTGGAGAAACGACGGGTAGTTAATGTCGAGGCTCAGCTTGTCGCTGTGAAACTTCGTCAGCACCCACTGTCCCATCGCAATGTTCACACTGTCGTCAGCCGTCAGCACGTTGACAAACGACTTCGTCTGCTGCCGTCCGCCATTGCAGGCCGACAACAGCAGCAGGACGGCGGCAAAGGCCGATAAAAGGACATGTCTATGAGCGTTCATACCTGATACTTTTTCTTCCGTTCACGTTTGGCCTTCTGGGGCGTATTGTTCTGGTGGAAACCGGCACGGATGCTCTTGATGCCGCGATAGCCGTTCCAGCGGTCATGGATCTTACGCACGTAGTCAACGGTCTCGGAGCCACGCATATAGCCGTACTTCACCACGGGGTCATTATAATACTGCGGCTGTGCGAGTCCCAGCACGTAGGGCTCGACGTCGGTCCAGCGTTGGGGATTACACCCGTTCTTCTTGGCCAGCGCCATGGCGTCGCGCACGTGGAAGTGACCGCCGTTGTAGGCCGCCAGCACGAACTTGGTGCGCTCCTGACGGTTGGCGATATCGTTAAAGGAGCGTTCGAGTTCACCCAGATAGCGTACGGCTGCCTCGATGTTCTTCTCGGGGTTATACATCTCGCTGCGTGCCAGTCCTAATTGGTCGGCGGTCGAGGGCATGATCTGCATAAGTCCCTTGGCGCCCGCCCACGACGTGGCCTTGGGGTCGAAGGTCGACTCCTGATAGCACTGGGCAGCCAGCAGACGCCAGTCCCAGCGGATGGCGCGCGCATACTGAATGAAGTAACTATCGTAGTGCGAAATGATGCCGCCATGCTTGTCGAGCATGGGCGAGAAGACCCGCCGCTTGACGCTTTGCGACGAGAGGAGATAAGCCTCGTTCTTCTTCACGTTGGCCAAAACACTATCACTATACCACGCTGTTAACTCACTCTTCAGCAAAGGCTTATCTTTGTTCACTTCAAGTCTTCCTGGTGTAGGCCATGCGGCAATATCAATGTCTCCTGCCGCCAGCTTCTGAGCAATCTCAGCCGAGTCGCGACAGACGTCCACCCGCAGACTGACGCCCAACAGCTCAGCCAGCTTCTGACACAACAGATACTGTGTGCCCATCGGATGCCCGTGGTAGTCGTAGTAGGTCTGGGGACCGCTGATGGTGGCTACGATGAGCTCACCGTTCGACTGGATCTCGTGCAGGTCGAAGTCGTCAGACACATCGACAGAGTCAAGCACCTCTCCCCACGGTGTGGTGACAGGCTCCTGCTTTTTCTCCGTACACGACAGGCAGAAACAGACGATAAACAGTATGAGAAGTGAATATTCTCTCATTTCGGGCACAAAAGTACGCATTTTCTTGCACATTCGCGCTTTTTTGCGTAATTTTGCATCGATATTTTAAGATTATTAGAGAAAAAAGAAGATGTTACGAATCGCAGTTCAATCAAAAGGCCGTCTGTTTGAAGACACTATGAACCTGCTCAGCGAAGCAGACATCAAGATCAGTGCCAGCAAGCGCACGCTTCTTGTCCAGTCACCCAATTTCCCGTTAGAAGTGCTCTATCTGCGCGACGACAACATCCCCCAGTCGGTAGCCTCGGGCGTGGCCGACATCGGTGTCGTGGGCGAGAACGAGTTCGTGGAGCGTGGCGAGGATGCCGATGTCATCTCCCGTCTGGGCTTTTCCAAGTGTCGTCTCTCCCTGGCCATCCCCAAAGATATCGACTACCAGGGTGTCGAGTGGTTCAACGGCAAGAAGATTGCCACCAGCTATCCCGCCATCCTGCGACATTTCCTCAGCGAGAAAGGCATCAGCGCCGAGATACACGTCATCACCGGCTCTGTCGAAATCAGCCCGGGCATCGGTCTGGCCGACGCCATCTTTGACATCGTCAGCAGCGGTTCGACACTCGTCAGCAACAACCTGCGCGAGGTGGAGGTCATCATGCAGAGCGAGGCCCTGCTCATCGGCAACAAGCAGCTCTCTGCCGAGAAGCGTGCCGTGCTGGACCAGATGCTCTTCCGCTTCAAGGCCGTCAAGGATGCCGAGGACAAGAAATACGTACGCATGAACGCGCCCAAGGCCCGTCTGCAGGAGATCATCGACGTGCTGCCGGGTCTGAAGAGCCCCACCATCATTCCCCTGGCCGACGAGGAGTGGTGCTCCGTACACACCGTACTGGACCAGAAGCAGTTCTGGGAGATTATCGGCAAACTGAAGGATATGGGTGCCCAGGGCATTCTGGTCACTCCCATTGAGAAGATGATACTGTAGGAGTTAAAAGTTAAGAGTTAAGGTGAACATTATTAAGTTTCCTGCCAGAGAAGACTGGGCAAAGATTGTGGAACGTCCGCACCTGGACGTGTCAGAGTTAAACCAGACCGTCAGTTCAGTACTGAATGACGTGCGCCAGCGCGGCGATGAGGCCGTGAAGGGCTACGAACTGAAATTCGACCATGTGGACCTGTCCACACTCGCCGTCAGCGACGACGAGATGCGCGAAGCCGAGGGCCTTGTATCACAGGACCTGAAGGACGCCATCGCGCTGGCTCACCAGAACATCAAACTGTTCCATGAGTCACAGCGCTTCACCGGCAAGAAAGTGGAGACACAGCCTGGTGTCACCTGCTGGCAGAAGGCCGTGCCCATCGAGAAGGTGGGACTCTATATCCCGGGCGGAACGGCACCGCTCTTCTCAACGGTACTGATGTTAGCCACACCGGCCAAGATTGTAGGCTGCCGTGAGATTGTGCTCTGTACGCCTCCCGACCGCGAGGGCCGTGTCAACCCTGCCATCCTGGTGGCTGCCCGCATCGCCGGCGTCAGCCGCATCTTCAAGGCAGGCGGTGTGCAGGCCATCGGTGCCATGGCTTACGGCACCGAGTCGATACCCAAGGTCTATAAGATCTTCGGTCCCGGCAACCAGTATGTGATGGCCGCCAAGCAGCAGGTCAGCCTGCACGACGTGGCCATCGACATGCCGGCAGGCCCGTCAGAGGTCTGCGTCATTGCCGACGACACCGCCAACATCGAGTTTGTGGCAGCCGACCTGCTGTCACAGGCCGAGCACGGCGTCGACTCACAGGTGTTCCTTATCACCACGTCGCACAAGGTCATCGACGACGTCCAGCAGGAGGTCAGCCGACAGCTCGACCTGCTGCCGCGCAAGGAGATAGCCCAGCGTGCGCTGGAGAACAGTGTCATCGTCCTGGTCAAGGACATCCGCGAGGCCATCGACCTGTCCAATGCCTACGCCCCCGAGCACCTCATCATTCAGACAGAGGAGCACATGCAGTTGGCCGAACAGGTCATCAACGCAGGTAGCGTGTTCCTCGGACAGTATGCCTGTGAGAGTGCCGGCGACTATGCCAGCGGCACCAACCACACCCTGCCCACGCACGGCTATGCAACGGCCTACAGCGGCGTTAACCTCGACAGCTACCAGCGCAAGGTCACCTTCCAGAGCCTCACCGCCGAAGGCATCCGCCGCATCGGTCCTGCCGTCGAGCTCATGGCTGCCGCCGAACAGCTCGATGCCCACAAGAACGCCATGACCGTCAGAATAGCTCACCTGAACCCATAAGTCCCATGAAGTCCCTTCAACAACTAGTTCGCCCAAATATCTGGTCGCTCGCACCCTATAGCTCCGCCCGCAACGAGTATGCTGGACGTGAGGCCCACGTCTTCCTTGATGCCAACGAGAACCCCTACAATAGTCCCTATAACCGCTACCCCGACCCTCTGCAGCTGGAGCTCAAGGCTCAGCTCTCAAAGGTGAAGGGCGTGCCCGCCGAGTGTATCTTCCTCGGCAACGGCAGCGACGAGGCCATCGACCTGCCCTACCGCATCTTCTGTGAGCCGGGCATCGACAACGTGGTGGCCATCGAGCCCACCTACGGCATGTATAAGGTGTGTGCCGACATCAACAACGTGGCGTACCGGCCGGTGCTGCTCGACGAGCACTACCAGACCACGGCCGACCGGCTGCTCAGTGCCTGCGACGACCACACGAAGCTCATCTGGATCTGTTCGCCCAACAACCCCACGGGCAACACCATCTGCCGCGAGGAGATTGTGCGGGTCATACAGGCGTTCCAGGGACTGGTCATCGTCGATGAGGCCTATAGCGACTTCTGTCACGAGCAGTCGTTCCGCAGTCAGCTGGCCGAATACCCCAACCTCATCGTGCTCAACACCATGTCGAAGGCGTGGGGCGGTGCTGCCATCCGCCTCGGCATGGCCTTCGCCTCGCCCGACATCATCGCGCTATATAATAAGGTGAAGTACCCCTACAACGTCAACCTGCTGACGCAGCGTCAGGCATTGGAGATGCTGAAGGACCCCTTCGAGGTCGACAAGTGGGTACGCATGCTGCTGCTCGAACGCACACGCATGGTCGATGCCTTCCGTATGCTGCCCTGCTGCGAGGAGGTCTATCCCACCGAGGCCAACTTCTTCCTGGCTCGCATGACCGATGCCAACGCCATCTACGACTATCTGGTCGGTCGCGGCATCATCGTGCGCAACCGCAGCCGCGTACAGCTCTGCCAGAACTGCCTGCGCGTCACCATCGGCACCAAGGGCGAGAACAATGAGCTCATCGCTGCCCTGCGCCAGATGGCATAGCCTTCGGGTGGAGTTTGGCACGGTCTTTGCAAAGGAGGAAGTATATGACAAGTCAATTCACACCGCAAGTATCACAGATCCTCGCCTTTTCACGCGAGGAGGCAGCCCGTTTGTCCAGCCGCTCGGTCACTCCCGAGCACCTCATGCTGGCCCTGCTGCGCCTGCAGGAAGGACCTGTTGCCGACGTCTTCGGACGCATGAGCGTTGACACGCACAGCATCAAGAGCCAGCTCGAGGCACACGTGCGCAACGACCGGCTGGAGGCCCCCGTGTCCATGGCCGACCTGGTGCTCAACGAGAGCTCCAACAACCTGCTGCGTCTGGCAGTGCTCGAGGCACGCATGCAGCACACTGAGCAGGTCGATGAACGTCACCTGCTACTGGCCATCCTGCACGATCAGGCCATGAACAACGCCCGTCAAATATTAGAACAGAACAACATGAACTACGATAACGTACACGCACAGTTCTATGCTCCCGAACAGAGCAGTGTCAAGAACGGCATCGGACTGCCCGAGGACGAGGAGGAGGACTACGAGCCGCAGTCATCGGGTGCGCAGAACCAGAACCAGACAACCGGTACCCAGCAGGCCACGGCCAAGAAGCGCGAGTCGAAGACACCCGTGCTCGACAACTTCGGCACGGACCTGACACGTGCGGCCGCCGAAGGCAAGCTCGACCCCTGTGTGGGCCGCGAGCGCGAGATACAGCGCGTCATCGAGATTCTCGGACGCCGCAAGAAGAACAACCCCATCCTCATCGGTGAGCCGGGCGTCGGTAAGAGTGCCATCGTCGAGGGACTGGCACAGATGATTGCCAGTCACCACACGTCGCCCATGCTCTTTGGCAAGCGCATCTACACGCTTGATATGACGGGGGTTGTGGCCGGCACCAAGTACCGCGGACAGTTCGAGGAGCGTCTCAAGCAGCTGCTCCGCGAGCTTGAGCAGAACCCCGACATCATCATCTTCATCGACGAGATACACACACTCATCGGTGCCGGCTCGGCTGCCGGTACCATGGACGCCGCCAACATCATGAAGCCGGCACTGGCGCGCGGCGTCATACAGTGCATCGGTGCCACGACGCTCGACGAGTACCGCAACTCCATTGAGAAGGATGGTGCCCTGGAGCGCCGATTCCAGAAGGTACAGGTGGAGCCGACCACCAACGAGGAGACGCTGCAGATACTCCATAACATCAAGGACCGCTACGAGCAGCACCACCACGTCAGCTATACCGACGAGGCGCTCGAGGCGTGTGTCAAATTGACAGACCGCTATGTCAACGACCGCTTCATGCCCGACAAGGCCATCGACGCGATGGACGAGGTGGGCTCGCGCATACACCTGGGCTCGGCACAGATTCCGGCCGAGATCACGGCCAAAGAGCAGGAGATAGAGCAGGTGAAGGTGGGCAAGCAGGAGGCTGTCCACAACCAGAACTACGAGCTGGCTGCCAGCTACCGCGACCGCCAGACGGTGCTCGAGCAGCAGCTGGCCGAGATGAACCGCAAGTGGCAGCAGGGCGACGACAGCGAGCGCCAGACGGTCACCGAGCACGAGGTGGCCGACGTGGTCTCCATCATGACCGGCGTCCCTGTGCAGCGCATAGCTCAGCAGGAGGGCATCCGCCTGAAGGGCATGGCCGCCGAACTGAAGCAGGCCGTCATCGCCCAGGACCAGGCTATCGAGAAGATGGTACGTGCCATCCAGCGCAACCGTGTCGGACTGAAGGAGCCCAACCACCCCATCGGTGCGTTCATGTTCCTCGGTCCCACGGGTGTCGGCAAGACCTACCTGGCCAAGAAACTGGCGGAGTTCATGTTCGGTTCAGCCGACGCACTGATACGCATCGACATGAGCGAATATACCGAGTCATTCAACACCAGCCGACTCATCGGTGCCCCTCCGGGCTACGTGGGCTACGAGGAAGGTGGACAGCTGACCGAGAAGGTGCGCCGTCACCCCTACTCCATCGTGCTGCTCGACGAGATTGAGAAGGCTCATGGCAACGTCTTCAACCTGCTGCTGCAGGTGCTCGACGAGGGTCGCCTCACCGATGGCAACGGCCGTTTCATCGACTTCCGCAACACCGTCATCATCATGACCTCGAATGCCGGCACGCGCCAGCTCAAGGACTTTGGTCGCGGCATCGGCTTCAGCGCCAGCGGCAGCAACGGTCTGGCACTCAACGAGCAGGACAAGGAGCACGCCCGTCAGATTGTACAAAAGGCGCTCTCCAAGCAATTCTCGCCCGAGTTCCTGAACCGTCTCGACGAGATTATCACCTTCGACCAGCTCGACCTCGACGCCATCAAGCGCATCATCGACATCGAACTGAAGAGTCTGTATAAGCGCATCGGCGACCTGGGCTACACCGTTGACCTGAGCGACGAGGCTAAGGCGTTTGTCGCCACCAAGGGCTACGATGTGCAGTTTGGTGCCCGTCCGCTGAAGCGTGCCCTCCAGACCTACATCGAGGATGGTCTGTGCGAGCGCATCGTTAATGGAGATATAGAAACGGGTGCCGTCATACATATTACGAAGGCACCCGATAAGGACGAACTACTCTTTGAATAACGAGGTACGTTTTTCGAGATACGAGGTGCGAGGTACCTCGAATTAATCCTTAATTAATTTATTCCCCGTACGCTTTATCAACTCGCGGCGGAACGTCTCGGGCATACCCGGACGCTCGACCGTGGCACCCAGTCCGTGCTTGCCGCGCTTGAAGTTACCCTTCTCGTCAACCGGACGACGAGCCATGTCGTTATGGCGCACGATGAGGAACGTGGCCAGCTGGCGCCAGCGCTTGATCATCTCGTCAGCCTTCTGACAGGTGTAGTCGTTCAGGAACTGCTGGCGGGCGGCACCCTCCAGTGTCTGGGCCTTGTCCTCAACCTCCTTCTGCTGGTGGAAGTACGACTGCTCCAG
>CAZLPO010000001.1:11466-58338 GCA_964561385.1 uncultured Prevotella sp. | reverse complement strand
GGCGGTGGGCACGGAGCGGACTGACGGTTTGCTCCGAGCGGACTGGATGTTCCCACCGTGGGAACATTCAGTCTCCTCCGTACTTTCTGATGACAGGTTCTTTACTTCGCAAGAATCATCTTCTTGCCGTCCTTGATGTAGAGGGAAGGACGTGAGGTGTGGGTCGTAAGTTGTGAGACGCGACGTCCTTGCAGGTCGTAGACTTGACGTGAGGCGTGAGACGTGAGACGTGAGGCGTGAATGCCGGTGTATCCGCCTTCGCCGTAGTAGCCCTTGACGATGGCCTGCAGCAGGTCGCGCTGGTTGAACTCAGGCACGCTGCGCGAATCTCCGTCGCTGAGGCCCATCCACAGGAAGGTGCCGATGCCGTTGGCCTTGGCGCGGTTCACGAAGTACTCGGCCCAGCTCAGATAGATGCTGCTCTTCTGGCTATAGCTCACAGGACTGTCAGTCGCCGTTCCCCATTCGCCGATGACAACGGGGGCGCCCTTCGAAGCCAGTCGGTTCTTCAGTAGGCTGCAGAGGTTGTTGACGCTGTTTCGCCCTTCGCTGATGGTGCTGAAGCTGGGGTAGTAGTGCACCTGGAAGATAAGGTGGCCTGTGGCGTTGTCGTCGGGCAGCTGCATCTTGGTGAGCGGGTCTGTGAGGTGCGTGTTCCAGTTGCCGTCGCCATTGCATGCGCCGTAGGTGTTCACCATCAGGTTGCGCGTGGCATTGTTGCCGCCGGTGGCTCTCACGGCTTTGACAAACGACTTGGCATAGCTGTTGATGGCGTTGTACGAGTCGGTAGCAGCCGCAGCGTTGTAGCCGCCCTGATAGTTCATCGAGGCGAAGCACCATGACCCCTCGTCGTCGAGCATCTCGTTGTAGCCCTCAAAGATGAGGTGGTCGCCGTAGTCCTTGAACTCCTCGGCGATGCGTGTCCACAGCCATTCGTAGAGGCTGCAGTTGCGGTAGTAGTTGGTCATGCTGGCGCGTAGCCACGCTGTGTTCGCGTCGCCGGTATCGTGGTGGACGTTCAGTACGCAGTAGAGTCCTGCGCTGATGACGTAGTCCACCGTTTGCTTCACCCGCTGCATCCACACCTCGTCCATATACTTCGCAATGGGAGCCTTCGAACGGTCCCAGGCGGTGCCGCCGTTGACCCACGCCCACGTCTTCACCATGTGTGGATACCACGTTACGGGCACGCGGATGGCTGTGATGCCGGCATCGCGCATCATGTCGATGAGGGCCTGCGTGGTAGGCACCTGTCCCCACGCCTTCTCGTAGTCGGCTGGCGTGCGCCCCGACCACTTCTCAATCCACATGTTGCTGACGTCGCCCGAGTTGGAGTCGAGCGTGTTGCCCAGGTTCCAGCCCAGTCCCATGTTGCTGACGGCCTCCGTCGCTGTCTCGAACGGTGTGGTCTGTGCCCAAGCCTGCATCATGCTCGTGAGCACCACGATGATGGTTATGATCTTTTTTCTCATTGCAAATAATTGACGTTTGTATGCAAAGATAGCACTATTTTTCGTATTGTGCAAGAATCGCGGCGTTTTTCGCGTTACAGGACACGTTTATGGGGCCAGAAACGAACAGCGGCGCGTATCACTACGCGCCGCCATTCGTTCTTTCGTCTTTCAGGGTATTCAAAAAACTCTATCAACTATTAGTATTATAACTATTAAACAATACTACTACATATAACTACTTTTACCATTTAACGTTGCAAAGGTAGGCATTTTCTGCAGTTCCGTTGCAAGAAAAACGTGTCATGGGTGTACGATAATCGTTCAAATCAGCAATTTTTGCGCTTTTTCCTGGATTTTTATCGTGACTGATGCGATTCGAGATAGTCGGACGGCGACTGCCCGAAGTGGGCCTTGAAGGCGGTGGAGAAGTGGGCTTGGTCGGAGTAGCCCACGCGGTCGGCCACCTGTGCCACGTTGATCTTGCCTTCCCGCAGCAGTCGTGCAGCCTGTTCCATACGCAGGTTGCGCAGGAACTTACCGGTGGCGATGCCCGTCATCTCTTTCATCTTGCGGTGCAGCTGTGCGCGGCTGATGCCCACGTCGGCAGCCAGCATGTCGACGTTGAAGTCGGGGTTCGACATATTGGCGTTCACCGAGCGCATGATGCGCTCCATGAGTGCCTCGTCGTTGCCCTTCACCTCGATGTTCTCGACCCGCTCCTCCTGTGAGACGGCACCGCTGAACTTGCCGCGCAGACGGCGCACGTTGTCGATGAGGTTGTCTATCTGTATGTGCAGCTCCTCCATGCTGAAGGGCTTGGAGATGTAGGCATCGGCGCCCGACTTCAGTCCCTCGAGCTTGTGTTCGACCTCGACCTTCGAGGTGAGCATGATGACAGGAATCTGTGAGATGTTGGGATTGTCCTTGATGCGCTTGAGCAGCGTGATGCCGTCCATCTCGGGCATCATGACGTCGCTGATGACGAGGTCGTAGTGCGGGTTGCTGCCCATCTGCTCATTAGTTGTTGTGTTGGCAGTCAGCAGCATCTTCAGGGCTTCCTTGCCGTTGGGCGCATGGTCGAAGCGGTAGCGGTCGCCCAGCTCGCCGATGATGTAGTCGGCAATCTCGCGGTCGTCGTCGGCAATGAGTATGCGGAACTGTCGGAACTGCGACTTGCCGGTGCCCGATGAGAGCACTTCGCGAGCGGGGCTGTCGCTGACTATCTGCTCGTCCTTGAGGTGGCCCTTGCCCTTGGGAATGGTGACGACGAAGCAGGCTCCGTTCTGGCCGTCCGTGCGGTTCATGGCCTTGATGCGGCCGCCGTGCATCTCGGTGATGGCGCGGCAGAGGTTCAGTCCGATGCCGGTGCCCTGCATTCCCAGGATGACGGAGTTGTGACCCTGATAGAAGCGGTCGAACAGGTGGGAGGCGTCGTCGCCCTTGAAGCCCATACCGTTGTCGACGACCTGTATCTCGATGTCCTTGTCGTGCTCCTGCAGCACCACCTTTACCTCGCCGCCGTCGTAGGTGTACTTGAAGGCGTTGGAGAGGAGGTTGGAGACGACCTTGTCGAAGTTGATGCGGTCAACCCAAGCCAGCACGTGATCCTTGTCGTGCTCGAAGGTGAAGGTGATGTTTCGCTGTCCAGCGTTGTACTGGTAGAGCTTACAGATGCCGCTGATGAATTCCACGAGGTTGGTCTCGCGGCAATGCAGTTGCATCTGGTTCTTGTCGAGCCGGCGCTCGTCCAGAATCTGGTTGACCAGCAGCAGCAGGCGCTGTGCGTTGCGGTCGATGGTGTCGATGGGCGTTGAGAGCTGGGCGGCGTTAGAGACTTCACCCTTAATCTCCTTCAACTTCCCGAGTGCTCCCATGATGAGCGTCAGCGGCGAGCGGATGTCGTGTGTGGCGTTGATGAGGAACTTCATCTTCTCCTCGTCCATCTGCTGGTGGGCGCGCCGGCGCAGCATCAGTCCTATCAGTCCTATGAGTCCTATGAGTCCTATCAGATAAACCCCATACGCCCATGTGGAGCGATACCAGGGCGGTGTGACGTGAACCGTGATGACCTTCACTGGCGAGTAGTTGCCGGCGGCAAGTGCGCGTACCTCAATCTTATAGGTGCCGGGCTGCAGGTGACTCTGCTGAATGGAGTTCTGTCCCTCAGGCGTCTGCATCCACTTGCCGTCGTTGATGCGGTACTCGTAGATGATGTTTGCGGGGTTGTTGAAGTCGAGCAGCGAGAACTGCAGGACGATGCTGTTGTCGTCATAGGACACCGTATAGTCGTCGGACAACGGGCTCAGGCGGTTGCCGTTGAAGCTGATGCCAGTCAACTTGACGTCAGGCAGTTGGCTGTGGCTGCCGGTGGCCATCGCCGGCTGGAAGACCGTCAGACCATCGTTGTTGGCAAAGTAGATGATGTCGCCGCCAGCGGACATTCCGACGCTGTTGACGTATTCCTTGTTGGTCAGACCATTGCCGTTGACGTGACCGATGAACTGTTTCTTCTTGACGTCGAACTGCCAGATGCCCATAGACGTAGCGCACCAGATGTCACCGTTACGTGCCTCGGCAATATAGGCAATCGCCTTGTCTGCCAGCCCGTTGCCTTCAGCAAACAGCTTTGCCTCTTGGTCGCCCGGATGATAGCGGTAGATACCCTGATCGGTACCAATCAGGATGTCGCCCCGCTTCGTCTCACAGATGGAGTAGCAGATCATGCCGTCCATCAGGTGCTCCCAGCCCTGTGAGCGGAAACTGTCGCTCTTCGGGTCGTAGCACGAAACGCCAGCTGTCGTAGCCAGCCAGATGCGTCCTGCGTGGTCGCGCAGCATCGCCATCACCCAGTTGTTGCAAAGTCGTCCGCGCGGACTCTCCGGGTCGGTAGCCAGAAATTTGCGCAGCGTCCCGTCTTTTGTGTCGTAGCAGCTGAATCCGCGCGAGTAGGTGGAGATATAGAGTACGCCGTTGTCGTCGCCCACGATGGCGTTCACTTTCTCGCCTACAAGCGACACCTCCAAGCTGTAGCGGCCTGTCAGCGGGTCGTAGGCGTAGAGAGCTACATCGGTACCTATCCAGTAACGGCCCTGGGGGTCGCGGTAGATAGACTCCACAGAAGAGGGGGCTGCCGGGTGGGCTACGATGCGTCCTGTGCTGTCAAAGCCGAAAACGCCGCTGCCCTGTACGGTGCACCAGGTGATGTTCTGTGCCCCTTGACAGAGCGACGTGATGGTTGAGCCGATGAAATAGTGCTGGGCTGAGAAGCTCCAGGCTGCGAACTGCGTTTCCTTGCTTGGCAGGATGACCAGACCTTTCGACTGGCAGCCAATCCAGATGTTACCCATGCGGTCTTCGCTGATGGCCCATATCTTGGCCGTGTTCAGGTCGAGCCCGTTCAGCGTGCACTCTACGCGCTCCAGACGGCGGCTGCTCTTGGGCAGCATGAAGAGTCCGTCTCCGCGCGTACCTATATAGATATTTCCCAGATGGTCCTTGAAGGCGGTGCGCATGATAACCTGATCATTGCCTAACGCCGTAAGGTCGATGTCGGACTTGGTAAACGTGCCGTTGCGGTAGCTGAAGATGCTGTGTGGACAGATGGTGAGTACTTCCTGTCCATACTCAATGATACCGGCAATGATAGACTGGTCCACATACATCTGATGTACGCCCGTACGATCCTTCATGGTCACCTCCTCGCCGTAGCCGCACTTCCAGAAGCGCTCCTGGCTGTCCTCCATCATCTGGTTATAGAACCAGTTGCCCGAGCCGGTGGTGTAGCCGTCGGGCACTTTTTCGAGTATGTCGTCCTTGAGCGCATAAAGGCCACGTCCCGATGTGCCGAAGAGCAGCTCGCCGTTCTTGCGCTCGATGATGTGGTTGACGTGCGGATGCTCATTGGTGGAGAAGGTATAGTGTACGAACCGGTCGGTGTCGTAGTCGTAGCGTGAAACACCGAGACGCGTTCCTACCCACAGTCGTCCCTGACGGTCCTGATAGAGACTGATCACCACATTGCTGGCTAGCGATGTGCTGTCGCCCGGCTGGTGGAGGTAGGAGGTAAAGGTGTAGCCGTCGTACTTGTTCAGACCGTTCTCGGTGGCAATCCACATATAGCCGTACTGGTCTTGGTATATACTGTTGATGAGGCCGCTGGAGAAACGGTCTGACGGAATGAACTGTCCGGTCCTGGCTATCACGGTCGTGAGCATCAGGAGATGAAACAAAATCGCACTTGTCAGTCTTTTTGCTGTCATAGGTCGTAGAATTTGGCACAAAAGTAGACATTTTTCTGTAATTGGCAATCTTTTTTCGTTGCATAAGCATGGGAAAACGTCTCTTTTTGCATTTTCATTTCGTAAAAAGAGAAATAATACTTATCTTTGCAGCCAAAACCTAATCAAAGACAATGATGAGAAACAGAATCCTGACAATCATGCTGATGACCGCCGTGTGTCTGACGGTCAAGGCACAGCAGTACCGCCTGTGGTACACGAAGCCTGCCGCCCACTGGTTGGAGGCCTTGCCCGTAGGAAACTCCCAGATGGGGGCGATGGTCTATGGCGGCACCGATGTGGAGGAAATTCAGTTGAACGAAGAGACTTTTTGGAGCGGACAGCCTCATAACAACAACTCGACAGAGTCGCTGGCAGCGCTGCCCGAAGTGCGTCGGCTCGTATTTGAAGGAAAGGAGGCTGAGGCCGCAAAGCTCATTGACCGCCACTTCATCAAAGGTCCTCACGGTATGCGCTTCCTGCCGATGGGCAGTCTGAAGCTGTCGCTGGGCCACAAGGATGTGACGGGCTACCAGCGTGCGCTGAACCTCGGCGATGCGACTGCCACTACCTCTTATATATATAATGGGGTCAAGTACGAGCGTACGGTCTTTGCCTCGCAAGGCGACAAGGTGATTGTCGTGCAGTTGAAGGCGGGCAAGAAAGGGGCTCTGTCGTTCGACATCGGTTTTACGAGTCAGCTGCAAAAGCAAATATTTACTGTTTCCAGTCATGAGGGCATCAGCGGTGAGGTCAACGAACTGGCGGCCGTTGTCGATGGCGTTGAACAGGAGGGCATCAAGGCTGGACTGAAGGCCGAGTGCCGGGTGTTGGTAGAGGCCGACGGCAGGGTAGAGCGCGGCGCCGACAAGCTGCGTGTGGCCAATGCCACCACCGCTACCCTCTATATCACCGCTGCCACAAACTTTGTGAACTACAAGGATGTCAGCGGCAACCCGGTGAAGAAGAACAACGAGACGCTGGCCAGCGTGAAGGGTAAGCCTTATAAGCAACTGCTGGCCAGTCATGTGAAGAAGTACCAAGGGCAGTACAACCGCGTAAGTCTGGTGCTGGGGAATGGGACCTATGGGTCTCATGGGTCTTATGGGAGTGAGCTGCCGACCGATGAGCGTGTGGCTGCCTTTGAGAAAGACCCCAGCGATCTGGGGCTGGTGGCGCTGATGATGCAATACGGCCGTTATCTGCTCATCTCGTCCTCGCAGCCAGGCGGTCAGCCCGCCAACCTGCAGGGTGTGTGGAACGACAAGATGAACGCCCCGTGGGACTCGAAGTACACCATCAACATCAATGCCGAGATGAACTACTGGCCTGCCCTCGTCGGCAACCTCGCCGAGACGCAGGAGCCGCTATTCTCGATGATACGCGACCTCAGCGAGACCGGTGCCGAGACCGCTCGGACGATGTACGGCTGTCGCGGCTGGGTGGCCCACCACAACACCGACCTCTGGCGCATCGCCGGACCTGTTGATGGTACGCCCTGGGGAATGTTCCCCACTGGTGGCGCCTGGCTGACGACACATATCTGGCAGCATTACCTCTATACTGGCGACAAGGCCTTCCTGGTCAAATACTTCCCCGTTTTGAAGGGCGCTGCCGACTTCCTGCTCGACTATATGCAGACTTATCCGGCAGCCGGTGAGGTAAAGCAGGCCGCTGGCTGGCTGATGACCGTTCCCACGGTGTCGCCCGAGCACGGACCGATGGGCAAGGGCACCAATGTGTGTGCCGGTTCGACAATGGACAACCAGATAGCCTTCGACGTGCTGTCGCAGACGCTGCGGGCTGCTGAGGTGCTGGCCGAAGAGGCTAGAGCTGATGGAGACAATGGGTATTCTGAGATGATTCCCAGACTGCGGTTTGCGTTGGCAAACTTGGCACCGATGCAGATTGGCCGCTATGGTCAGCTGCAGGAGTGGCTCATTGATGCCGATGATCCGAAGGATGAACACCGTCATATCTCGCATCTCTATGGCCTGTACCCCTCGAACCAGATATCGCCTTACTCGCACCCCGATCTCTTTGCAGCTGCTGGTAACACGCTGAAACAGCGCGGCGATATGGCTACGGGCTGGAGTCTGGGCTGGAAAACCAACTTCTGGGCACGTATGCTCGACGGCAATCATGCCTTCCAGATTATCAAGAATATGCTGCACCTGCTGCCTGACGATTCAAAAATGCGCCAATTCCCTGACGGCCGCACCTATCCGAACCTCTTCGATGCCCATCCACCGTTCCAGATTGACGGAAACTTCGGTGTGTCGGCAGGCATCTGCGAGATGCTGGTGCAGAGTCACGACGGTGCCGTACACCTGCTGCCGGCCCTGCCGGAAGCTTGGACTCAAGGTAACGTGAAGGGCTTGAGAGCGCGTGGTGGCTTTGTGGTGGATGAGGAATGGACCGAAGGATCTATGCGTTCTGCGACCATACGCTCGACTATCGGTGGTGTGCTGAGGCTGCGCTCCTACGTGCCCCTGCGTCTGGCCAAGGAACCGAAGGGTGCGGGACTGTCGGTCGCTACTGGTGCTTGCCCCAACGCCTTACTGGCTCCAGCCGCCATCAAGGAGCCGCTGCGGAGCAACGAACTGAAGATCATGCCTCAGCCCACATTACGTCGGGTCTATGAGTATGACTTAGAGACGCAGGCAGGCCAGTCTTACCGCTTCGTTTCAGAGTAAATGCAACATACAGAAAAGAAAGCGACACAAGCAGAGACTGCCTGTGTCGCTTTTTTGCTGTACCTTTGCAGCCAAAAACCGGAACTATATGAAAAGGAAACTGATACTTAGTCTGATGCTCGGCACGATGACCCTCGTGGCATCGGCCGGCAAGTATGTCAACGGTTCGGTGACCGTTAACGGAAAGAAACGTACCTACATCGCCTACGAACCCACGAAACTGGACAGTATGCCCGCTATGCTCATCTCCTGTCACGGTATGAACCAGGATGCCAACTACCAGAAAGGCATGCTCAGTATTGATGCAACCGCCAACAACGGCCATTTTCTGACCGTCTTCCCGCAGGGGGAGGGCAATAGCTGGGACATCTCTGGCGACAAGGACATCAACTTTATGAAGGTGCTCATCGACCAGATGGTGAAAAAGTACAATGTGGACCGTAACCGCGTCTATCTGTCGGGCTTTTCGATGGGTGGTATGTTCACTTACCACGCTATGAACAAGATTCCTGACAGGATTGCAGCCTTCGCACCGATAAGCGGCTATCCGATGTGGGGAACGACGGCCGACTCGAAAGTACGCCCCATCCCCATTATCCACACTCATGGTACGGGTGACGATGTGGTGAACTTCGGTGGCGTGCAGGGTGCCCTGAACGTTTGGATTAAGCATAATGGCTGTCCCACGACGGCTAAGGTGGAGAAGAAGTATCGCGGTGCACCTCATATCACCCGCCATACTTGGGGGCCAGGTAAGGACGGCGTCGAGGTGGTGCTGATGGAGTTGGCTGACAAGGGTCACTGGATTTCCAATGACTATGGTGTATATACAGGTGAGGAAATCTGGAAATTCTGCAAGAAGTACTCGCTTGACATGAAAGACCCGTCGGTGCAGATTACGGCACCCACTACAGGACTGTCGTTCATCACTTTCGGAGCAACGTCGGACGTACCACCTGTGACAGTAACCGCTACCGCATCGGACAGCGACGGACGTATAGTCAGCGTTTCGTTCTATGACGGCGAGACACTACTGAAAAAGGTGACGAAAGCCCCATACAGCTACGAGGTGAAAGGTCTGAAGAAGGGTGAACATGCAATTCGTGCCGTAGCTACCGACAATGACGGACGCACTGCTACGGCCGAGGTGACAATTAACGTTGCGGAGCCTACGGGCACCTATCTGATGCATAAGACATTCACGGTGGAGGGCTCTGTGCCTGAAGGTTGGACAACCTTTGACGGTGTGGAGAAGCGTACTGGACTGTCGTCAGACTACTCGCAGGGCAGTCGTCTGTTCCACCTCACCGGTGAAAAGCATGACTTCGAGTGGGGACTCTATACCCGCAACGTTGATGGTAAGACCCGTGAGGGCTATGCCCGCTTTGGTGACGAAGGCACGTCGGTGACACTTACGCTCGGCCCCGGCAAATACAGGATTATGACCCGTGTGGCTAACTGGAACCAGTCAGACTTCTCGCCAGTGACCGTTGCTGTGGAGACGACAGACGGTCGCGAGGCGTGGGCAGGTACGTTCACACCGACGGCGAACGTCGGCAATGGTGCCGGGAACTCTTTCTCAGGTACCTCGTTAGAGACCTTGAACTTCGAGATCAACGAGAAAGCGCGCTATTATGTGACCTTCTATACGGCAGACGCTCCTTGGGCAGACCTTCTGATTGGACAGGCTGCCATCCAGCGCACCGGCAATGCTACAGGCATCGACTCTCCAGAGACGGCCAGCGTCTCCTCCGTCCGTTACTACACGCTTTCGGGGCAGCCGGTGGAGAGTCCGAAGAGTGGTCTCTACATCCGTCAGCAGACAACGGCTAGTGGTAAGACGGTCAGCAGAAAGGTGGTAGTTAAGTGATGTGTGACAGGCGATGAAACAAAAAGAAAACAAAGCGACACGCGTGAGGTTACGGTGTCGCTTTTTTTGTTGTATCTTTGCAGCGTCAATAGTAACCCTAAAACCAACAAGACCAACAATGAACAAAATGAAATTCTTCTGCCTCGCTGTGCTCCTTGTGATGGGTAGCACCGCAGCAATGGCGCAGTGGCGTCAGCTTGATCCGAGGGCGAATGTCGGACTGAAGGACGCTTACAAGGACTATTTTACAATTGGAGTAGCGCTGAACCAGCGTAATATCGCTGACGAGAGCCAGACAGCACTTGTCAAGAAAGAGTTTAACAGCGTGACAGCTGAGAACGACTGGAAACCAGGTGAGATACACCCGAAGGAGGGCGTATGGAACTTCGAGAAAGCTGATAAGATTGCTGACTTCTGCCGTCAGAACGGCATTAAGATGCGTGGCCACTGCCTCTGCTGGCACAGCCAGTTTGCCGACTGGATGTTTGTCAACAAGAAAGGTAAGCCCGTCAAGAAAAAAGTCTTCTACGAGCGTCTGCGCGACCATATCCACACGATTATGAACCGCTATAAGGACGTTGTCTATGCGTGGGATGTGGTGAATGAGGCCATGGCCGATGACAATGCCGGTCCCCGCTGGGGATTTGGACGCGGTGGACAGGAGCCTAGCCCGTATCGTCAGAGCCGTGCTTTCCAGCTCTGCGGTGACGAGTTTATTGCCAAGTGTTTTGAGTTTGCCCGTGAGGCCGATCCAGACGTACTGCTGTTCTACAACGACTATAGCTGTGTGGACAACGGTAAGCGCGAGCGTATATATAATATGGTGAAGAAGATGAAGGACGCCGGCGTGCCCATCGACGGAATCGGCATGCAGGGTCACTATAACATTTATTTCCCCGATGAGGACCAGCTGGAGAAGGCCATCGTTCGTTTCAAGGAACTGGTAAAGCACATCCACATCACCGAGCTTGACCTGCGTATGAACAATGAGAGCGGTGGTCAGCTGATGTTCTCTCGTGGCGAGGCCAAGCCGATGCCGGGCTATATGAACACCCTGCAGACTGATCAGTATGCCCGTCTGTTTAAGGTTTTCCGTAAGCATGCCGACGTTATTGACAACGTCACCTTCTGGAATCTCGGCGACAAGGACTCATGGCTCGGTGTGAACAATCACCCGCTGCCTTTCGACGAGAACTACAAGCCGAAGGCCTGCTACCGTGCTATCCGTGACTTTGACCCTGAGCTCGACAAGCGCGTGCCGAAGGAGGATTTCGTTGCGAACCCGCTGAACCAGCCTGGTCAGGAGTATCCTCAGGTGAACAGTGAGGGCTATGCCCGCTTCCGCATTGAGGCCCCCGATGCCAAGTCGGTCATTGTCAGTCTGGGACTGGGTGGCCGTGGTGGCACTGTGCTCCGCAAGGACAAGAATGGGGTGTGGACAGGGACGACCGATGGTCCGATGGATCCCGGTTTCCACTACTACCACCTGACCATCGACGGTGCTACCGTCAACGATCCCGGAACGGGTAACTTCTTCGGCAGCTGCCGTTGGGAGAGCGGTATCGAGATTCCGGCTCCCGACCAGGAATTTTATCAGAAGCGCATGGACGTGGCTCACGGTAACCTGCAGCAGGTGCTGTTCCCCTCACAGAGCACCGGTCTGTTGAAGACGGCGTGGGTTTATACACCGCCTACCTATGGCAAGCTCGTCAAGGGCAAGCAGGAGCGTTTCCCCGTGCTCTATCTACAGCATGGCTGGGGCGAGAACGAGACTAGCTGGCCTGTTCAGGGTTGTGCCGGACTTATTATGGACAACCTGATTGCCGAGGGCAAGATCAAGCCGTTCATCGTCGTCATGACCTATGGTATGACCAACGACGTGAAGTTCGGTGGCATCGGTCAGTTCACTGCCAAGGAGTTTGAGACTGTGCTTGTTGACGAGTTAGTGCCTTATATAGACAAGAACTTCCTGACGAAGGCAGATAAGTGGAATCGTGCAATGGCCGGTCTGTCGATGGGTGGCATCGAGACGAAACTCATAACCCTGCGTCGTCCTGAGACCTTCGGATACTACGGACTGCTGAGTGGTGGTCAGTATGCGCCCGAGGAAATTAAGGACCCGAAACAGGTAAGGATGATTTTCGAGAGCTGCGGCTCCAAGGAGAATCCTGAAGGCATTAACCAGTCGGTCGAGGCCCTAAAGGCTGCCGGCTTCAATGCCCACGGCTTCATCTCTGAGGGTACGGCTCATGAGTTCCTGACCTGGCGTCGTTCGCTGCGTGAGATGGCTCCGCTGCTCTTCAAGTAACGCGATGTTACAAATAGGAAAGCATAAGATACAAATGCGGCAGGCGACTGCCGCATTTTTTTGTTATCTTTGCACGCAAATAACAACCAATAACATTGCAATGAAAAAACTGTTACTTAACCTGCTGTTGCTTGCTGCCGCTACTACGGCCAATGCACAGAACCCTTACCTCCCCCTGTGGGAGCATCTGCCTGATGGCGAACCCCGTGTGTTTGAGGATCCTGACCAGCCTGGGAAGTTTCGGGCCTATATCATCGGTTCGCACGACATCACCTATTCCGCTTACTGTGGTAATGACATCCGTATGTGGTCGGCGCCCGTCGAAGACCTGTCGCAGTGGCGCGACGAGGGTCCGATCTTCTCATGGTTTGTCAACGGCCAGTGGGACACCATGTTCGCACCTGACCTTGTGGAGACCACCGACCGTGCAACAGGCAAGAAGACCTACTGGCTCTATCCCCACAGCCGCGGCTGGGGCCGCATCGCCATGGTGTGTAAGAGCGACCGTCCCAATGGTCCTTTCACACCCGTGAACCTGACGGAGGATGGCACTCGCTGTCTGCCGGGCTCACTCATCGACTTCGACCCTTCGGTGTTCATTGAGAAGATTACCGACAAAAAAGACCCCGACTATAACATAGGCTATCGTGCCTATGTGTTCTATGGATTCCAGCACAGCACTGCCTGTGAACTTGATCAGAAAACCATGTACTCGAAGCGTGAGGGCACGGACCTGATAGATCCCTTTATCCCTGCCAGTAGCGCCGATGGCCGACTGTTGGACAAGGAAGGCAGCGAGTACAAGGCTCTCTACAAGGGACAGAATCCACTGGACTTCAATTTCTTTGAGGCTTCCAGCATCCGTCAGGTGGGCAATAAGTATGTGATGGTGTTCTCGGGCTACTCCGGCAAGGAGTACGGATTGGGCAACACGAACTCTGCCCTGCGCTATGCCTTCGGTGATTCGCCGCTGGGTCCCTGGCGCTCCGGTGGTGTGCTGGTCGACTCGCGTGGTGTGGTGTTGAACGAGGACGGCTCTAAGCTGATGACGACCAATGCCGCTCATAATACTCATGGTTCATTGCAGGAGATCAATGGTCAGTGGTATGTATTCTACCACCGTCCGCCGCGTGGCTTCGGCAACGCCCGTCAGGCCATGGTGGCTCCGGTGAAAATTACATGGGATAAGAAACCCGTTGCCAAGGGTGGCATCGTCAGAATTACAGGTTATGACCCCTATGTGAAGAACAACGAATGGACAGCAAAGGCTGCCGACGGCAACCACTACACCGGTGCCGAGGTAACCAGCGAGGGTTTCCAGATCTTTGGTCTGCCCCCCTATGCTTACTATTCAGCTGGTATCGCCTGTTATATGGCTGGTCCCAATGCCAACCAGTATATGCAGGACAATCATGATGTGTGGAACAACTCAATGGATCTGGCTGGCATCCAGAATGGCGGTATTATTGGTTTCAAGTATTTCGGCTTCGGCGGCTTGGGCAAGGATACCAAGGGTACCAAGGCCTTTGGCGGTACGAATAAGGGTGACGGTACGGCTCTCTGCCTCAATCTCACATCGAATGGTAAGGGTGCTTTCAAGATACATGTCATGCTTGATGGGCCCTATGCTAATAGTGTTTGGAATGGCCGGGAGATTGGCGTCTTCGACATTCCTGCCGATGCCCCCAAGGCAGCTATGACCTACCAGATCAATGTTCCTGACGTGGAAGGACTGACGGGCAAGCATGCCATCTACCTCGTGGCTGAAGGTCCTGATGTGAAACAGCCTGAGCAGCCACAAGGTCGCCAGTGGGGACCTCGTTCTCAGCAGCCCCAGCGTCCCGAGGGGTTGTTTGATCTCCATGGCATCGGCTTTGCCAAAGGTGGTCAGGCAGTCAATCCTGTTCCTGTGCCTCAGGTCACCATTACCGCCGATGGGCAGATGCTGAATATCCCTTCGACCCCCATCCGCTGTACCAACCAGAATGGTCTGACTGATGCCATCCGCTATCAGGTGTACGGTCCGCTGAAGGCTGGTGGCAAACTGAAGGCTTCTGCCTCGGTGCCTGGCGTGAAGTTCGACATCAGTCCCATCGTTGAGGGCCGTGCCACGGTGAAGGCTACCTACAATGGCAAGACCAAGATATTCCTGATCAACTAATAACCATAAACATGAGAAAACTATTGCTATTATTGCCATTACTGGCATTCCTGGGTTGCTCTTCCGGTGAGGAAGGTAACAACCCAGTATTGACGATTGAAGGCGGACAGATTCAAGGTGTCCGTGCCGAGAATCCCGGTGTGTTTGTGTACAAGGGTATCCCGTACGCTGCCGCTCCTATTGGTGATCTGCGCTGGAAAGAACCACAGCCTGTCGTTGCCTGGGATAGCATTCGCATCTGTGATAAGTTCGGTCATCCCGGCTATCAGGCTGTCCATTATCCTGGCTTTTATGCTTCGGAGTGGGGGTACGGCGATGAGGCACCCTATAGTGAGGATTGTCTCTATTTGAATGTCTGGACAAAGGCGCCCGGTCAGGCCGATAAGAAACTGCCGGTGGCCCTGTGGATTCATGGTGGTGGTTACCGTGAGGGCTGGGGTACAGAGCCTGAGTTTGACGGTCAGGAGTGGGCATCAAAGGACGTCGTGCTCGTTACGATCAACTACCGTCTTGGCATCTTTGGTTTCATGACCTATCCGGAACTCTCGGTTGAGAGTCCCCACCATGTCAGTGGCAACTATGGCATCCTTGACCAGATACAGTCGTTGAAATGGGTGAAGGCCAATATTGCGCAGTTCGGCGGTGACCCGGACAACGTCACTATCTTCGGTCAGAGTGCCGGCGCAGGCAGTGTGCGTACTCTGTGTGAGAGTCCCCTGGCCCGTGGACTGTTCCATAAGGCAGTCATCATGAGTGGCGGTGGCATCGATGTGCCTGCTAAGGATGGTGAGGAGGCTAAGCCAGCTACGCCGATGAACAAGTTCTTCACTTACAACCCCACGCTGCAGGAAAGCGAGGCCGAGACCAAGAAAGTAATGGACTGGGCCGGACTGACCGACCTGCAGAAACTGCGTGCCGCCTCGACGGAGATTCTCTATACCGTTGGCGAACTCTATAACATGGTCAATAAGACCGACCTCTTTCTCATGCAGCGTCCTATTGTCGATGGCTATGTGTCACTGAAGCATTTTGATGCAGCCACCCGTGAAGGCTCGATTGCCGATGTCCCCTATATGATTGGCTATACGATGAACGACCTGGGGGCTATGGCTCCTGGCATCGCAGAGTTTTGTAAGGTGCGTCAGGCGCAAGGCTCCAAGGCATGGGCGTATGAGTTTGCCCGTCCGTTGCCTGACGATGGCAAGCACCCAGAGATTACCGATCGTCTGAAAGGTGCCTTCCACTCCTCCGATCTGTGGTTCGTCTTCAAGTCGCTGGCTCACTGCTGGCGTCCCTGGACACAGGGCGACTGGGATCTCGCAGAGAAGATGCTCACGGCCTGGACGAACTTCGCTAAGTTTGGCGACCCGAACGGTGACCAGGAGACTTCATCTCTCAACTGGACACCCTGTACCTCCGAGAATCCCAAGTTCATGTTGTTCAAGCTCGACAAGAACGATGCGGAAGCCTCAGAGATGGGTGTCCCGATACTCCCTGAATAAACCAATTCAATAAAATATGAAGAAAAACCTAATCACGATTCTTTTAATGGTCTGTGGCGCCCTGGGCGTTCAGGCCCATCAGGTCAGGCCCGTTCCATCGCTCCATGTCGAGGGCAAGTGGCTTGTCGACAATTACGGTAACCATGTCGTCCTTCATGGTGTGATGGACACCCCCAGTGCCTACTTCAACGGAGGTCGTTGGGGCTGGAGCTATGACGATGCCGGTCGTACCCGTTGTATCAACTATTTCGAGACACTGTTCGGTGGTCTGGAGCAGGCCAATTGCGACGTGTTTCGTCTTCACCTGGATCCGGCGTGGACTAATGACCCCAACGCTCATTTCATGGATGCCTCTTTGCAGCCTCTTAACGACAAAGGAGAGATTTCGACAGGCGAGGATAATGTCTATCACTTCAGTCCTTCACGTCTGACATCCTATCTGAAGACCCTCTATTTCCCTATTGCTAAGCGTGCCATCAACCATGGTATGTTCGTCGTCATGCGTCCGCCAGGTGTCTGCCCGCATGACATCAAGGTGGGTGACTACTATCAGGAGTATATGCTGACCGTATGGGATATCGTCACGAAGAATGACTCCATCCGTAAGTATTCCGGTCAGATCAGTCTGGAGTTGGCTAACGAGCCGGTAAGTGTGAAGAACGCTAACGGCGCCAGCGACAAGAAAGCGCTGCGCGACTTCTTCCAGCCCGTCGTCGATAAGATTCGTGCCAACGGATTCAAGGGCATCATCTGGATTCCCGGTTCCGGCTGGCAGTCAGGCTATGCCGACTACAAGACCTATCCCATCGTGGACAGTAACTTCGGCTATGCCGTTCACGACTATAATGGCTGGTATGGCTGTGACGATAAGAATATTTCTCCCAGTAACGTCACGCAGGCCACGAAGAACAAGATTACCCAGTTTCACAACCAAGTGCCTGTTGTCGATACCAACCCTATCATTGTTACCGAGATTGACTGGAGTCCTACCAAAGAGGGTACTGGTCACTATAATGAACATGGCCAGTGGGTGGAGTCCAACTGGGGCACGTGGGCTACGGGCCGCACCTCCGCATGGGGAATTGTTACCAAGGGTGTTCATGACCACTATGGAAACATCTCCATGACACTCTCAGGTACAGCCTGTCTCATTGATATCGACAAACTGATTAATAACAAGAAGGTGGAACCGGCTTTCGATGGTATTGAAGAGGCCTGTGGTAAGGCCTGCTTTGACTGGTATGCTGAGTATGCGAAGGTGGACAACCCCAGCCCCGACTATCACAGTGTGCCCCTCACCGACCTGGGTAATGGCAAGTACCAGAACCCGGTGGTGCGCGCCGACTTCCCCGATCCTGATGTCATCCGTGTCGGTGATACCTACTATATGGTCTCCACGACGATGGTGAACTTCCCCGGTGCTACCATCCTCAAGTCGAAAGACATGGTCAACTGGGAGTACTGTGCTCAGCCACTGAAGAAGATCAGCGATGCTGACAAGTACAACCTAAAGAACAACCAGAATGCATATAGCAAGGGAATGTGGGCCTGTTCGATGAAGTATCACGATGGTAAGTTCTATATTCTGAACAACTGCAATGAGGGTGGTGCCTATCTGCTGACGGCTACTGACCCGGAAGGTGAGTGGGAATTGAAGAAACTGTCGCGTGGCTATTATGACCCGGGCATGCTCTTCGATAATGGCAAGGTCTATGTGGCCTGCGGCATTAATAACATCCAGATGTGCGAGCTCGACGAGAACTTCAACTTTATACAGGAAAAGAATGTTGTCAGTCGTGATAATGCAGGACTCGAGGGGTGTCACCTCTATAAGAAAGGCGACTATTACTATATCTATGCCACTTATGGCGGGTGGCCATCAGGACAGGTTGTCTTCCGTTCAGAGAATATCTTTGGTCCCTACGAGGAGCGTGAGGTGCTGGCGAAGACCATCAACGGTCAGGTTAACACCATCCACCAGGGAGCTCTTGTCGAAGATGAGAAGGGAAACTGGTGGACCATCATGCAACAGGATCTTGGCGCCTTTGGCCGCTTCCCCAACCTACAGCCGGTGAAATGGAACTACAACTGGCCTTCGGTTGGAAACAAGGGCGTACCTTATGAGACGTACAACAAACCGGCAGGCACGCCGGACTACCCGTTGAAGGCTCTGCCGTCCACGGACGATTTCCGCTCGTATCCGTTGGGATCGCAGTGGCAGTGGAACCATAATCCCGATGACACAGGCTGGAGCCTCTTTGAGCGTCCGGGATGGCTGCGCCTGAAGGCTAACAGCACCACCACCAGTTTGAAACAGGCCCGTAACATGCTGACGCAGCGTATCTTCGCGCTGAAAAACAAGGCAACTGTTGGTACCATCTGTCTTGACGTGACCCGTCTGCAGGAGGGCGATGTTGCAGGTATCTGCATCTTCCAGGATCCCTATGCCTACATTGGTGTGCGGGTGAAGGATGGCAAGCGTGAGATAGTATGGCGTCAGGATGTCATCAGTAGCGATGCCCAGCCAGCCGAGAAGGTGGCTTCGGGGGTAACTGTCGGCGATGTTGTTTACCTGCGTGGCAGTATTAAGTTCGGTGAGGACAAGACGCGCTTCTACTATTCATTGGACAATAAGACCTGGAAGCAGCTTGGCAGTGAGACGCAGCAGAACTTCAACCTCAGTGTCTTTGTCGGTTCGCGTTTCGGACTCTTCTGCTATGCCACGAAGACTACCGGTGGTGCAGCCGACTTCGACTGGTTCTCCACGGAGGAGAACTACGATGAGGCTGAGTGGTGTCCGCCATTCGATGCGCAGATGAACGAGGATATGTTCACCGCTACCGACTTGAAGTCGGCCAAGACCAAGATGGAGGCGATGGTTGGTGGCTGGAACAGTCCGGGTCTCACCGTCACCTATCGTGACAAGCACACTGAGAATGTCTCTGCCCAGGCTTCCTACGTGGCAGACAAGTCTGGTATCGTAGAGTTCCGTAATGGACAGATGCGTGGCGTCAGTGAGGGCACGACCGATGTGACCGCCTCTTATGTTGACCCCTTTGATAATAAGGTACAGACGACATTCAATGTGACGACATCCTACTTCCCCTTCGGCAGCGAGTTCATCAATACTGGCATCGTGGGTCAGGGTACTTATAATGAGAAGAGCCACGCCTTTAAGCCCGCAGCCAGCGGTGAAATGGGTTGGGTCTATCCTGACGGTGTTGATATGTCGGGCTATACATACCTCGTCGTGCAGTTGAAGAAGAATGGCGGACAGACGCAGACGGCTGATGCTCACCTGAACATCTATCCGACGGCCAACGTCAAGGGTGCCTGCTACTCAACGGAGAAGTTCGGCTCTGAGTTGCAGCATGTCATCAACCTGTCGACAGCCAAGTACAACTCGAAGACCAGTAAGGGCAAAGCCCTTGATACGAAGAACATCCACGTCGTCAGTGTGTGGGGCAACGGCTCTGGTATTGTGCTCGTCGACAAGGTGTTCCTCACCAATGACACACAGTATGATCCCACGGGTGTTGCTGAGGTGACGGCGTTACAGTCCGAGCGTGTCAATGTCTATAATCTCTCTGGTCAGCTGGTACGTCATGATGTCGATCGTCGTCAGGCTCTTGAAGACCTGCCAGCCGGTTTGTACATCGTTGGTGACCGTAAGGTGATGGTGAAGTAACACTCACGTCTTACGTTATAAAAGACGAAGGGCGCTCAATGAGCGCCCTTCATCTTTTTCTTTCCGTTCTGTATGTAAATGCCTTTGGCTATCGGTCCGCTGAGACGATGTCCCTGCAGATTGTACACGGTTCCCTCACCTTTGGAGAGGGGTGAGGCGAGGCTCTCGATGGCTGTCACATCACTGGCAGCCTGAATACCAATCTCGGCGGCCGAGGTCCAGGCTCGTCCGTTGATCTCGCTTTTTGCCACGAACTTCATATAACGGGCTGCGGTCGGCGTCTTGAGTTTGGCAACCTGTAGCGCCGTGGTATTGATGAAGCTGCCGCTGACGGCTGCCGTGCCCCATGTCTTACCATCGTTACTCAGGAAGATTTCGTACTGCTTCACCATACCATTCTGGCTGCCGTCCTGACGTGACAGGTACGTGATGGCCGTAATCTGATAGGTGTTAGCCATGTCGATGACGATGTTGTGAGGGCATGAGGGCTCGCTGCCCTGATACTCCGTGTGCCAGAAGGTGTCGTTCTTGCCGTCAATGGCCAGTCGGGCCTCGTTGCCGCTGTGCTGGCTGTCATAGCCCACAACCTTCCAGTTGCTTTTATTGATATACATATCGAAGTCGTAGCTCATCTTCGGACTCGCCATCAGACCGTCGGCGGTGCAGTAGGCCGTGATGGTGCAGGCATCATTCTGAGTAACGACGCTGCTGTACTTCTGGTATTCGCCATTGTTGATGCAGTACCAAATGGTTGCGTTCTTGGTTCGTGTCGACATCTTCAGTTTGCCACTCGTCTGACGTTCGACGCTGACAGGCTGGCATACGGGCATGTCGATGCGGGCCTTTGCGGCAGCATTCTCACCTGCTGCCAACGGCATCATGAAGAAGCGGAAAGCAGTGTTGGCAGCCTTCAGCTCGTACTTCTCCATGACATCAGGGCCGCAAGAGTTGTTACCCAAACCGCGGGTGACCGCATCGAGGTTGACCACAGATGTGGCACACGACTTGAACTGGTATGTGTGCTTCGCCCGCGTATCCTTGTTCGTATAGTTGTCCTCGGGGCGGAAGTGGACAGCAGAGGCCGCCATCTCGTCCGGAGCCACGAAGAGCAGTCCCTGACCTTCACTGTTGGTCAGCGACAGCCAGCGTACCTCCTGTTTTGTTCCATGTTCCTGTGGCAGAATGTACGCCTCGTACTGGTCCGTGACGGTACTCTTGTAGATAGCAGGCAGACAGGCCTCCTTACGGTCGCGATAGCTGTCCCACGGGCCGCGTCCGAACCACGCCAGCTGCTCCATCTCCTTCGGCATCTCCAGACGGAAACCCAGCTTTGGCAGGATGGCGCCAGTATTCTGAGGACGGATGAAGGAGTTGATCATCAGCGTACCGTCAGCACAAACGATGAAGTCGAGACTGACGTTAAAAGTGTTTGAACCGCTGCCGTAAGTGCTGGTCATGCTAACGGTGACCGTCTTGCCGTCATCCGCTTTGCTGACGGTGGTGCCAGTACCCTTGCCCGTTGAACTGAGCTTAGGCAGTCCCATATTGTCCCAGCTCTCTTTCTTGCTGCCATCGTTGTCGGTGGGCAGACGGAAGGCATTGAGCTGCAGTGCTTTGCTCATCATCTCTTTGCCATTATAGGTGTAGCCCGTGAGCGTGCCCTTGTTCTTGGTAAAGGTTGCCTTAAAAAGGTCGCCGCTGACGGTGACGGCGGTAGAACCGTCGTCCACTGTCAATGCTTCGGCATTGGTCAAGGCAGAGAGATCCTTCATGGGCTTGGTGGCCGTCTTCACGGACAGCTTCTCTTCGGCTACGACATATCCAGTCTCGGCCCAGGCGGTCTTCTCGCGCTGCTTGGCATAGAACATGATAAAGGCTTCTTTGTCAGGCGAGAGAGAGGCGAGAAGGGTAGAGAGATTCTCGATGGTAATGTCCTTCGTCTTTCCTGGAGCCACTTCGTCAGTGATGGCACCACTGCCAAGTATGGTACCTTCCTCGTCTACAATACTGTAGCTGACATCGTATGTGTTGCTAGGCAGGAACGCCAGCTTGTTTTTCATGCGGAAAACATTGGTCTTGCCACTGACAGCTGCCCACTCCAGCGGCTGGTAGATTTTCTTGGTGTTATAGGTCTTGGCCGTATAACTCAAGTCGGGATGTACGAGACCGTTGATACAGAAGTTTCCATCGTTGGGGTTGTCGCCGAAGTCGCCGCCATACGCCCAGTACTCCTTGCCCGTCGTGCTCTTAGTTAAGAGTCCCTGGTCTTTGAAGTCCCAGATGAACTCACCGGTCAGGCACGGATATTTTTCATACAGATTGAACATCTCACGAACGTTACCCATGGAATTTCCCATGGAGTGGCTGTTCTCACACTGGATGTGCGGACGGTTCTTCTGTGATGAGCCAATCCAGTTGATGTTGTTGTAGTCGGCATACATCGATGAGGAGACGTCGGCATACTGGCTGCCGCCCTCGTAGTGGGTCAGTCGCGTCTTGTCCAAAGCCTTGATGGCTGTCTGCACAGCCTGGAAGTTACCGCCGTCACCACTCTCGTTGCCGAACGACCACATGAAGATGCAGACGTGGTTGCGCATCCAGCGAACGTGGTTCTGGGAACGCTCCACCATGGCATTCTTGAACAGTGAGACGTGTGACAGGTTGCGGTCACCGTGACACTCTACGTTGGCCTCGGCCAGCACGTACAAGCCGTACTTGTCGCAGAGATCATAGAAGACCGGGTCGTTGGGATAGTGTGAGGTGCGGATGGCATTGATGTTCAGGCGTTTCATACATAGGATATCCTGCTCTATCTCCTCCGGCGTGATGGCTCGCCCGTTCGTCGGAGAAAAGTCGTGGCGGTTGACGCCATGGAACACCATGCGTTGCCCATTGATGAGCAGTGCGCCGTCGTTCTTGCGGATTTCCACCTCACGGAAGCCCACCTTCGAGCCGCGGCGGTCAATAACGGTTCCGTTCTTGTCCTTCAGTGTCAGTATGAGATCGTAGAGATTCGGGGTCTCGGCAGTCCACTTTTCCGGTGCCGTCACATCCATGTCGAGGCTCAGTTCGGCTTTCGCATCGGCGCTGACGGTTGCAACAGGTGAGCCGTTGCGGACGATACGGGCTTCAACCGTGCCACCCTCAACGGCTTCCGTGCCCGTCAGCCACACCTTCACGTTGGCCTTGGCATTGGTGTAGGTGTTGTCGAGGTCAGTGGTGAAGAAGTAGTCGCGTATCTGACTCTTCGGTGCTGCCCAGAGGAAGCAACTGCGGTGGATACCCGTCAGACGCCAGTAGTCCTGGCACTCAAGGAACGAACCGCTAGTGAAGCGGTATACCTGCAGGGCAATGGTGTTGTCGCCTTCCACGAGATACTTCGTGATGTTAAACTCCGAGGGCAGATAGGAATCCTCACTGTAGCCCACACGCTGTCCGTTGATCCAGAGGTAGTAACCGTGTCCGACGCTGTTGAAGCGGACATAAACATCGCGGTCTTTCCACTCAGCGGGTATGGTGAAGTGGCGGCGGTAGGTACCCACGGGGTTCTTCATGTTGTCTTTATAAGTGAACCATGAGGGACGGTCGGCCATGACAGAGTAGGTCGATGTGTTGTACGAGAACGGGTAGCTGACGTTGACGTACAGCGGCTTATCCCAGGATTTGCCGTGGTTCAGTCCCCACACCTGCCAGCTTGAGGGCACGTCGATATCGGTCCAAGCGGCATCGCTAAAGTCCTTGGCGCACCAGTCGGTCTTCGCACTGGTGGGCAGTCCCACCCACTGGAACTTCCATGTGCCGTTGAGCGACAGGTACCACGGCGATGCCGTCATGTCGTTGTTGGCGATGTCGGCATCAGAGGCCATGGGGATGGCCAGTGTGTGAGCCGTCTCACGGTTTACGCTGGTGGTTTTCGGGTCGTCCCACTCCTTTCCTGTCATCTGTGCTGTGGCTACAAATACCTGCATGAGGAATGTTGCCATTAAGAGATAGTGTTTCATGAATAGCTGATTGAATGATCTGAATAATGATTATGCGCACAAAGGTACGAAAAAAAACTCGAACTCTCAAATTTTTTCACTTTTCATTTTTCACTTTCCATTTTATTTCGTAACTTTGGGGCCCAAATCAATAACTAAACCCACACCATGAGGAAATTCCTGACTCTTTTCGCACTGCTGCTGACTATTGCCAGCGCACGTGCTTTCACACCGTGGACCAAAGGCGCTTTCGAGACCCGCCAGTACCGTAACCTCTTTGTTGAAATGGGCTATGACCCGGCGGCCGTTGAGACGAAACTGCAGGAGGTGTTCAATGATGTGTTCCGTGGCCCTAACAAAGTCTATTTCGAGGTTGGCGACTCCATGGGTTACATCTCTGACATCAAGAACCATGATGCCCGTACCGAGGGTATGTCCTACGGCATGATGATAGCTGTACAGTTCGGCGAGAAAGACATCTTCGACCGACTGTGGCGCTGGAGCAAACGTTATATGCAGCATCAGGATGGTCCGCGCAAGGGCTATTTTGCCTGGAGTTGTAAGACCGATGGCACCCACAATGCCGAGGGGGCGGCCAGCGATGGTGAGCTGTACTTCATCACGGCCCTCGTCTTTGCCTCCAACCGATGGGGCAACCATACAGGCATCGACTACAAGGCTGAGGCACAGCATATCCTGGACTGTATACAGCCTAGGGAATACACACCCGAAGCTCGGCAGGGCGGCTTTGGTGGTTTTGGCGCTTTTGTTGGGCAGCAGCAGAATGGTCCGCAGAAGATGTATCTCATTGACCCGGAGACACAGCTCATCACTTTCACTCCCGATGGCTTTGGTCAGCGTT
Source organism: uncultured Prevotella sp. (assembly GCA_964561385.1). GTDB lineage: Bacteria > Bacteroidota > Bacteroidia > Bacteroidales > Bacteroidaceae > Prevotella. The sequence goes on along the minus strand of CAZLPO010000001.1, from coordinate 33,540 downwards.
TTACCGATCCCAGCTACCATATCCCAGCCTTCTATGAGGTGTGGGCGCGGTGGGCGGATGATGGCCGTGCCGACTACTGGTTTGAGTGTGCGAAGAAGAGCCGCGCGTTCCTCCATAAGGCCATCAACGACACCACGGGACTGAATCCCGACATGTGTCAGTATGATGGTTCGCTGATGCAGATGCCGCAGTTTCCACGGCGACCTGGTATGCCCGCACCGACGATGCCACGTCGCAATGGTGCCAATAACTTCCGTTACGACTCCTGGCGGGTGCCTATGAATATCGCTCTCGACTACGAGTGGAGCTGTAATGATGGCGAGTGGCAGCGCCGCTATGGTGAGAAGTTCCAGGATTTTCTCTATGCCCAGGGCGTGAATACCTTTGTTGACCAGTATCGTGTCGATGGTAGTCTACCCGAAGGCGACGAGATACTGCAGGCAGGCGGTTTCCGTAAGTTGCGCCACAGCATCGGTCTTGTTGCTACGTCGGCAGCCGCTTCGGTCATGTGTCAGCACGAAAAAAGCCGTGCTTTTGTCGAGGCTCTGTGGAACGCTAAACACGAGCCGTTTGATGATGGCTATTTCGATGCCTATTACGATGGACTGCTTCGTCTCTTTGCCTTTATGCATCTCAGTGGCCATTACCGCGTCATCGAGCCTGCCGTCACCCTGCCGCTTGTCTATGAGCAGGAGAACACAGGTGCTTCATTCCCATCGCCGTCGCTGCCGGTCCCCGCTCAGTTGCCCGTCATCCGTGACCTTCCCGATGCTTTAGAGGGTGTCAGTAGCTTTGCCGACTGGTCGCATCGTCGTAGCGACATCGGTCACATGATTCAGCATTACGGCATCGGCACCAAGCCTGCTGTGTTGCCAGAACAGTTGAAGGCTCGTATGGAGGGCGACACTGCCTTGGTGGTCGATGTGACCGTGGGGGGTGAGACGCTGACGCTGCGTTCGGAGATTCGTTATCCGAAGGTGGGACAACCTCCTTATGGTCTGATGATTGGCACCAGCATGATTACGTTGCCGCGTCAGCTGTTCGACGACCGTCCTATCGCCACCATGACCTTCCATGAGAAGCAGGTGAATGACTATGGACAATGGGGAAAGCACCATGAGCGTGGCGAGCATCCGTTCGACCGTCTCTATCCGCAACTGAAGGACAATGGCGCCTATAGTGAGTGGGCATGGGGATTGAGCCGTATCATTGATGGCTTGCAGCAGCTCGGTCCTGAAGTGACGAAGATAGACACCCGTCGTATTGGTGTCACTGGCTGTTCGTATGCTGGAAAGATGGCCCTCTATTGTGGTGCTTTCGATGAGCGTGTGGCACTGACCATTGCTCAGGAACCTGGCGGTGGCGGGGCTGCCGCCTGGCGCACGTCGCATGAGTCGACACTGGCAGGAAAGAATCTGGAGGACATCGATAAGACCGACTACCACTGGTTCCTGGAGAGTCAGAAGGAGCATTTCCGTGGCGACAGTGTCTATCGTCTGCCTTACGACCAGCATGAGCTCTGTGCGATGGTCTGTCCGCGAGCTCTTCTGCTGTTAGGTAACCCTGATTATGAGTGGCTGGCCGACGGTTCTATGCTCGTCTCTGCCGAAGCCGCCAAGAAGGTGTGGGAGCGCTTTGGCATCAGCGACCGCATGGCTTGGAGTATTGTCGGTGGTCACGGACACTGTCAACTGCCGGAGTATCAGTTTCCCATCGTTCAGTCGTTCATCGACCGGTTCCTGTTGAAATAGAAAGAAGAGAGACAATCGCCTCTCTTCTTTCTATTCTTAACATCATTTCTCTATAGCTGGTACTCCAGCATCACAAAGCTATACGCCGGCAAGTCTATGTCGAACTTCTTCTTCGCCTTCAAGGTCTCCGTCTTCGGAGCGATGGGCTGCTGGTCGAAATTGTTCTCGGCATCGGGAGCACCGTTAAGGATGGTCTTCGTAACCGACTTCTTCAGCGGGAAACGGCTCAAGTCGATGGCTGCCTCTTTCTCTTGGTCGGTAGCATTACAGAGCTTTACATAGAGCTTGCGTGTCTTCACGTTCAGTATGACACTCTGACCGTAGTGGACATCCGGCTGAGGCTGCTGTACGCCAGCCTCGTCACCGTCGAACTTCACGCAGTCGCCATAATAGTACTGGCCGCTTGACTTACCGAAGAGCTGCTGGATATAGTAGCTGCAAGTCAGGAACGGGCGTTCGTTGTCGTAGTAGATAAGGTCGGGGTTCCACTGCGTACCGTTCTTGCGGGCGAAGAGGGGAGCATACGAGGTCATGCTGACTACATCGCCGTTGCGTTCCACATGCAGCAGGTAGAGACCCTCGGCCAGGGCGTCGATGAACTTCTTGTCCTTGGCGGCATACTCACCCAGATAGACCTTCGTCTTACGGTCGCGGGGGTAGTTGTCGTACTGGCGCTTGTTCAGGAAGTAGTCGTTGGGCTCATAGTAGTGTTCGTCGAGAATGGGCATATCCAGCTCCTCAGCCAGTTTCCAGCCAGCCTCAAAATCAGGATTGTCCTTGTGAGAGCCAGGACCGGCGGTGCCCACGATGACAATCTCGGGGTGAGCCTTCATCACACGTTCATAGATGTATTTGAAACGCTCAATGAACTCGGGCGAGATTTTCTCCTCGTTGCCGATGCCCAGGTACTTCAGGTTGAAAGGCTTCGGATGACCAGCGTCAGCACGCATCTTAGCCCATTTGTTGGTGGCAGGGTCACCATTGGCCCACTCAATGAGGTCGATGGCTTCAGCCACCCATTCGTCCATCTCGTTCATGGGTACGACGTCCTGTGCCTGTGTGGGCCACATACCCCAACCGCCGTTAGTACCCTGACAGCTCACACCAGCGGGCAGGATGGGCACGGGCTCCATGCCGAGGTCCTCACAGAACTGGAAGTACTCGAAGTAGCCGAGACCGCAACTCTGATGGTAGCCCCAGGTGTTCTTCAGTTGGCGGCGCTGCTCCTTCGGACCGATGGTGGTCTTCCAGCGGTAGGTGTTCCAGAAACCATCGCCACCGCCATGTACGACACAGCCGCCGGGGAAGCGCATGAATTTCGGGTTCAGGTCAGCCAGTGCCTGAGCCAGATCCTTGCGCAGGCCATGCCCCTTGTAGGTGTCCTCGGGCATCAGCGACACTTGGTCAATGTCCAAGTCACCAGTATTCAGCACGAGTATCTGGAGGCAGGCATTTTTACAGTCTTCGCTGGGCGTGAGCACGGCCTCGTATTTCTTCCATTCCGTTGCATCGACGGTCAGAATGGTGTCTGCCAGCAGTTTCGGATCTTTACCCCAGCCCTGCGGTTCGCCGAGGACGATGCGTACCTGCTTAGCGGCACCGATATTACGGAAGAAGACGGAGAAGTCATATTTCGCGCCGCCCTTCACCGTGATGCCGTCAAAGCCGTCATTCTGCAGACCGAAGCCTTTCCATCCCGCATAGTCGTAATACTCTTTTGCACGCTCCGTGTGCAGGCGCATGTATGTGGCGTTGTTGGGGTGCAGCGGATTGTCCATGCGCACCTGTACCGTGCCAAGCGAATGGCCAGGACGAATCTGCTTCCATGCCGTTCCGGCGCCCCAGCCGTCGTGGTCGGCTGGACTGAACTCAAAACTTCCGTTCTGCAGCAGTTCGGCGTAGAGACCGCCATCGGCAGAATTGTTGATGTCCTCGAAGAAGATGCCGACGAGTTCGTCACTGATGGCTTTGCCGCCCTTCGGGGCATTCATCGGCTTCTGGGCAGCACTGGCTCCCAGGGAGGCTGCCACGAGCATGGCAGCAAGTGTAATTCCTTTTTTCATATCTGTGTTTGTTTGGTTTGCTTTCCGCAAAGATACTATATTCTTAATGTATGCCGCTTTTGTTTTAGTCTTGATTCCTTGCGCCGAAACATACGGCAAAGGTTGTGAGACATAGTGAAAATACGCTTTACGCGCGAATACGTATTTTTGCACGTAATAAACCATTCACAAACGTTTTAACCGATAACAAGATGAAAAAATTATTACTCACACTATTTCATTGTTCATTATTCATTAGCGTAGCGCAGGCGCAGCCCCAGGGCTTCGGCGGCTTCGGCGGTTTCCAAAAACCGCAGGCCGACCTTGAAACGTCCCAGCAGTGGAAGGATGTCAACTATGCTGGTGATGACCAGGCCTATCATACCTGTGACATCTATCTGCCCAAGGAGCAGAAAGATGCTTATCCGGTAGTCATTCATATCTATGGCAGTGCTTGGTTCAGCAATAACAGTAAGGGAGCTGCCGACTTGGGCACCATTGTGAAGGCACTGCTCGATGCCGGCTATGCAGTAGTCTGTCCCAACCACCGCTCCAGCATGGATGCCAAGTGGCCGGCCCAGATTCACGACATCCGTGCCGTCATCCGTTTTGTCCGTGGTGAGGCCGCCAAGTATAAGTTCGATACCCGCTTCATTGCTACCAGTGGTTTCTCTTCTGGCGGTCATCTGGCCTCGACGGCCGCAACTACCAGTGGCATCACGCAGACAAAGGTGGGCACCTACGATATCGACCTTGAGGGCAACATCGGTGCCTACACGAAGGAGTCCAGCACCGTCAATGCAGCCTGCGACTGGTCGGGGCCCGTCGACTTGACGGCCATGGACTGCGGTGAAAGCATGAAGATGGGGGAGAATAGTCCCGAGGATGTGCTGCTCGACTCGAAACTCTCAAAGGAGCCCGATAAGTACAAGAGTCTCAGTGCCACATACTATGTCGACAAGAAGAATCCTCCGATCATCATCTTCCACGGCGAGAAGGACAACGTCGTTCCTTGCTGTCAGGGAAAGATGTTCTTTGAGAAGCTGCAGGAAGCTGGTGTGAAGACTCAGGCCACGTTCGTTCCCGAGGGCGGTCATGGCATGGGTATGTATAGTGAGGAGAACCTCCAGAAGATGGTGCGTTTCCTCGATGAAGTAAGGACCAAGTAAAAATCTCAATTTAACAATCTCTCAATGAAAAAACGCTTAACTACCCCCGTACCTCGTACCTCGTACTTCGTACCTCGTCTCGTCATTCTTATTCTCTTCTCTCTCCTCTCTCCTCTCTCCTCTTCTCTCACTAGCCCCGCAGCGGCGCAGACTTATCCGTTCGGCTCTGGCCAGTTGACAGTAACGCCTGTTGCTGAGAATGCTGTTCGTGTCCGCTACACAACGGACGAATCCCGTCCGTCAGCGTTGCCCGACTGGATTTATGTCAAGCATGATGAGGTCAGCGACTGCAACGTGGTGGTGGCCGTCGACAACGAGCACGGACGGCTGACGTTATCCAACCGTGAAGGTAGGACGCTGTTCACCGCCACCCGTCACCAGTTAGAGGACGGTGTTGCTACGCTGACGTTCCACTCGCCTGCCGATGAGCATCTCTATGGCTTGGGACAGTTCCAGGACGGCTATGCCGATGTGCGCGGACTGTCACGCCGTCTGACACAGGTGAACACGCAGATCAGTCTGCCTATGCTGCTGTCCAGCAAGGGATATGGCATTCTTTGGAACAACTACGGACTCACCGAGTTCAATCCCTGTGACCGCCAGGTAACCCTCGTACCTCGTACCTCGAACCTCGAACCTCGTACCTCAGAGGTGGTCAACGTCACCACCACCGAGGGCGGACGCCAGGAGGTGCGTCACCATCATGCGTTTGAGGCTACGCTCGACATTGCTGAGGCTGGCGACTATGCCCTGTTGCTTGATGTCGGTCAGAAGATGGCGCGACGCCATCATCTCGTCATCGACGGTCAGACCGTCATCGACATGCAGAACCTGTGGCTGCCGCCTACCGCCTCTACTATAGTCCGTCTGTCGGCAGGGCGCCATAAGGTGTCGGCCGAGCTCTCCGATGGCGATGCTCCCGTGCTCTACTATCGTTCGGTGACCGACGAGACGTCTTTCCGCTCACCTCTGGCCGAGGCTGTCGACTATACCGTGTTCATCGGTTCTGCCGATGAAGTCATCGCCACCTACCGCGACCTGACGGGGCCCTGTCCGCTCATGCCCAGTTGGGCCTTAGGCTATATCCACTGCCGTGAGCGTTTCCACTCGTCTCAGGAGATTCTCGAGACGGCCAACCGTTTTCGCACCGAACAGATGCCGGTCGACGTGCTGGTGCAGGACTGGCAGTATTGGGGTAAGTACGGCTGGAACTCCATGCAGTTCGACGAGCAGTATTATCCCGACCCCAAGGCTCTCACCGACAGTCTGCACCGCATGGGCATCCGCCTGATGGTCTCTGTCTGGTCGAAGATTGACAAGAACTCCGAGGTGGGCCGTCAGATGATGGCCGACGACTACTATATCCCCGGCACCGACTGGATAGACTTCTTCAATCCCGATGCAGCCGCTGCCTACTGGCGTAACTTCAACGAGCGTCTGGTGCCACTGGGCATCGACGCCTGGTGGCAGGATGCTACCGAGCCTGAGAACGACGACCTCGTGGGACGTCGTGTCAACCGTGGACAGTGGGCTGGCGAACAGGTACGCAACGTCTATCCCCTGCTGGTCAACAAGACCGTGTACGAAGGTCTCACGTCTCACGCCGCCACTACTCCCTCGGCATCAGCCGAGGGCCTCACGTCTCACGGCCCTATGATCCTCACCCGCTGCGGCTTCCCCGGCATCCAGCGCTACGGCTCCGCCCTTTGGAGTGGTGACGTGGGCAACGACTGGGAGACCTTCCGTCGCCAGATAACGGCCGGACTGGGTGTCCAGGCGGCTGGCGTACCCTGGTGGACCTACGATGCTGGCGGCTTCTTCCGTCCCGGCGACCAATATACAAACCAGGACTATATCGAGCGTATGCTGCGCTGGATCCAGACCAGCGTCTATCTGCCGCTGATGCGTGTGCATGGCTATATGAGCAATACCGAACCGTGGAACTACGGCGAAGAGGCCAAGCAGCGTTTTGCTGCCAGCCTCAGTGAGCGTCAAGCACTGCGTCCCTATATTGAACGATGCGCTGAGCGTGTGGCAAAGGAAGGCTACACCATCATGCGTCCGTTGGTTTTCGATTTTGCCGATGATCCTGAAGCCCTCAAGCAGAAGTACGAATATATGTTTGGCCCCTCGCTCTTGGTCAGCCCAATCACAGAGCCTGGCGTCACCGAGTGGAAGACCTATCTGCCTAAGACTGAAGGCGGTTGGACAGAAGTGCATACTGCTGAACACTTTGATGGTGGGCAGACTGTCACAACGAAGGTCTCAAAGTGGTTTATCCCAGTCTTCAAGCGTGGCACCTTGGAACTATAACACAACTAAAACTACTATACCTATGAAACGTTACTTTTTATCAACCGTATTGCTGTTCACTATTCATTGTTCATTATTCACTAGCCGCGTAGCGGCGCAGCCCCAGCCCGGCATGGTCACCTTCCAGTACAAAAACGACTCCGCCCGACAGGTGATGGTCGATGTGCAGTTTGCCGGACGTAAGGAAATGACGCGTGATGCTGCCACAGGCGTGTGGACCGTCACGCTGGGCCCAGCCGCCCCCGACATCTATCCCTATTGCTATATCGTCGATGGCGTCAGTGTCATGGATCCCGAGAATCCCCAGTATTTCCCCAACGAGGGCTTCAAGAACAGCCTGCTCGAAGTCAAGTCGCCCGACGGCTACCTGCCCCACGACATCCGTCCCGTACCTCACGGCCGTATAGAGTATATCCACTACTACTCGAAGAGCCTGGGCGGCACGAACAACGCCATCGTCTACCTGCCACCCAGCTACAATGCAATGGGACAGGGCTTCAACATGGGCGATCAGAAGAAGTTCCCCGTGTTCTACCTCATCAGCGGCACCACCGATACCGAGGAGGTTTACTACAAGGTCGGACGCGTCAACTATATCCTCGACAACCTCATTGCCGACAAGCTCGCCAAGGAGATGATCGTCGTGCTGCCCTATGGCAACCCGACCAAGTTGCTGCCCCCCAGTGCGGGCAGCGGTTCCCCCGCTGCCAACGGCCAGCCCCAGACGCGCTTCGGCGGCGATGTCTTCAGCAACGACCTCATCAACGACCTGATGCCATACATCGAGAAGAACTACCGCACGCTTAACAACCGCGACAACCGCGCCATCGGCGGCTTCTCACGCGGTGGCAACCAGGCGCTGTTCAATGGCCTGTCTAACCTCGACAAGTTCTCCTATCTCTGCAGCTACAGCTCGTTCACGTCAACAGACATCCCTGACGTTTACGACCAGGCGGCTGAGACGAACAAGAAGATACACCTCTTCTGGCTGGGTGTCGGCACCGACGACTTCCTCTACGGTAATGCTCGCGACTACATGCAGTTCCTCGACGACAGGGGTATCCGCAGCGTCAAGGAGTTCACCAACGACAAGTTCGGTCACACCTGGATGAACGCCAAGTACTTCCTCGCCAAGACACTGCCGCTGCTGTTCAACAAGAAGGCTGCCGAGGAGGCCATGAAGAACGGTCAGCCCGCTCCCGCTGCTACAGGAAAGGAACAGCAGTTCACGCCTGGCGTCATGGCTCGCCTCTTCCCGAAGCCCATCATCTCACCCGAGTATGGCGACAAGGGCATCACCTTCCGCTTCAAGGCTCCCGAGGCCAAGAAGGTGGAACTGGAGTGCGAGATGCTGCCTGACAATATCGTGATGGTGCGCGACTCCGACGGTGTGTGGACCGCCGAGCTGCAGGAGTATCTCTTCGAGACCTTCAAGTATTGTTTCGTGGTTGATGGCACCCGCGTGGCCGACCCCAGCAATATGCTGCTATCGCCCGACCGCGGCTTCAAGTACAGCATCGCCGACAATCCCCGCTCACCCTTCAACTTCGCGTCTCAGGGCGACATCGAGCACGGCCGCACGGCCTACGATGTTGAGCGTCAGGAGGCTTGGTACATGTCGCCGATGAAGCAGCAGGGACCCGGCATGATGATGGGAGCCATACCCCTCTTCATCCAGCTGGTACCTGGCGAAGACGATACCATGGAGAGCTGGTTCAAGGTGGGTGGCGCCGATGCCATTGCCGATCGTCTTGTGGCCGATGGCGTGGTCAAGTCGTGTGTCATCACCACCAGTCAACTCGAGTTCATGCAGCAGGGACAGCAGATGCCTGGCTTCAAGGTCAACACCCTGCGTGCCTCCGACTATCCCACGTGGCCGCAGCGCCGCCGCGCACTCTTCCGTCTGCTGACGACGCTTGCCAAGCAGCCGCAGCAGCGTCCACAGTTCCCACCAATGCCCATGCAATAACAGTTTTCACAATGAAAAAACTCATAACATACCCCGTACCTCGTCTCATCATTCTTATTCTCTCCCTTATTCTCGCCTCACGCCTCACGTCTCACGCCTCACGAAAAGCGCCTCTCACTAGCCCCGCAGCGGCGCAGACTTATCCGTTCCAGGACACGTCGCTCTCGCGTCGCGAGCGTGTCGAGAACCTCATCTCCCTGCTTACGCCCGAGGAGAAGGTGGGACTGATGATGAACAAGTCCATATCCATCGACCGTCTCGGCATTCCTTCTTATAACTGGTGGAGCGAGGCCTGCCATGGTGTGCGTCAGAGCGACTACACCGTCTATCCGCAGCCCATCGGTCTGGCGGCTGCCTTCAATGCGCAGCTCGTTTACGACGTCTTCTCGCAAGTCAGCGACGAGGCCCGTGCCAACTGGAACCGCTCCGACCATAACGTCTTCAACGTGCCCATGGGCGCCACCTACTATCCCGGTAACCCCGAGCTCACGTTCTGGTGCCCCAACGTCAACATCTTCCGCGATCCGCGGTGGGGCAGGGGACAGGAGACCTGCGGCGAAGACCCCTACCTCAACGCCGTCCTCGGCGTCCAGACGGTCCTCGGCATGCAGGGCAATGACCCCAAGTACTTCAAGACCCATGCCTGCGCCAAGCACTATGCGGTGCACAGCGGTCCGGAACCTCTGCGCCATACCTACAACGCCGTGGTAACGCCGCGCGACCTGTGGGAGACCTATCTGCCCGCCTTCAAGGCACTTGTTAAGAAAGGTAACGTGCGCGAGGTGATGTGTGCCTACAACCGCTTCGAGGGCGTGCCCTGCTGCACCAGCGACCGCCTGCTCATCAATATCCTGCGCGACAAGTGGGACTACGACGGCATCGTGCTCACCGACTGCGACGCCATTAACAACTTCTATAACAAGGGACAGCACGAGACCCACAAGGATCCGCTCAGTGCCTCCGTCGATGCCGTGCTCAACGGCACCGACCTCGAGTGCGGCAAGGTGTTCATGGTGCTCACCGAGGCCCTGAAGCAGGGACTCATCGAGGAGGCCACGCTCGACGGCCATCTCCGTAAGACGCTCATGGGACGCTTCGAACTGGGCATGTTCGACCCTGCCGACATGGTGCCGTGGTCCACGATTCCCCCATCGACCATCTCCTGCGAGAAGCACGACCAGCTGGCCACTCAGGCTGCTCGCGAAAGCATCGTCCTCTTAGAAAACTGCACCCCAGCCACTTCTTCCGTGGCGTCAGCCTCGGGTTCCGTTCTCCCGCTTTCGAAGAAAATCAAGACGCTCGCTGTCGTCGGCCCTAACGCTGCCGACGTCGAACTGCTCAACGGCAACTATGGTGGTACGCCCACCAAGGAGCATCAGCATGCGCTGCTCGAGGGCATCCGCAAGGCCGTTCCTGGCGCAGAGGTCATCTACGACAAGGCCTGCGAGCTCAACGACGACTACGAGACCATCCACCACCTGCAGGACTTTAACGGCGGGCAGGGCGCAAAGGTGGAGTTCTGGAATAACGCCTCGCTTGACGGTTCCCCCGTCAAGACCGACTACTATAACGACCTGAACTTCTCCACGTTCGGTGCCTGGGGCTTTGCCGAGGGTGTCAACCGCGACACACTCTCCGTCCGCGTCAGTGGCCGCTATACCGCTACGTTCACAGGCGAGATGAAGTACACCCTGACCACCGACAACGGCTATGTGCTGACGGTCAATGGCGACACCATCGAGAACAACATACCGACTCCCGGCCGCCGCGGCTTCGGTTTCGGCCGTAGGGTGGAGTACAAGTCGTTCCCCGTTGAGCAGGGCAAGGACTACGACATCGTCATCGACTACCGTCATGGCAACAGTCAGTTCGCCATGCTGCGCGGCGACATCTGCGAGCGTCGTCTCGTCGACTTCGCACCGCTGGCAGAGAAGGTACGCCAGGCTGATGCCATCATCGTCATCGGCGGCATCTCAGCACGCATGGAGGGCGAGGGCGGCGACAAGCAGGACATCGAACTGCCGGCCGTACAGCAGCGTCTCCTACGTGCCATGCACGCCACGGGACGTCCCGTCATCTTCGTCAACTGCTCAGGCTCCGCCATCGCCTTCGGCTCTGTCGAGGGTCAGTACGACGCCCTGCTGCAGGCATGGTATCCCGGTCAGGGCGGTGCCCGTGCACTGGCCGACGTGCTCTTCGGCGACTATAACCCCGGCGGCAAGCTGCCCGTCACCTTCTACCGCTCCAACGACGACCTGCCCGACTTCCTCGACTATAACATGGAGAACCGCACCTACCGCTACTTCCGTGGCGTTCCCCAGTATGCCTTCGGCTACGGTCTGTCCTACACCTCGTTCAAGGTGGGCAAGGCCAAGACCATTAAAAAAACCGCTAATTCCGGAAACCCCGAAAAGCCGCTGTGCATGCTCGCCGTCCCCGTAACCAATACCGGCAAGTGCCAAGGCACTGAGACCGTACAGGTATATGTCAAGCGTCTCGACGACCCGGGAGCACCCATCAAGTCGCTGAAGGGCTTCCAGAAACTGACGCTCCAGCCCGGTGAGACCAAGCGGGCTTTCATCAGCCTCACAGGCGAGGCCTTCGAGTTCTACGACGAGGCCATCGACGAGCTGGCCGTCAAGCCCGGTCGCTACCAGATTCTCTATGGCACCTCGTCACGCGATGAGGACCTGCAGTCGTTCTACTTCACCGTGAAATAAGCGAACCCAAATCACATAAAACATAAAATGAAAAAGAAAGTACTGATCTTAGGGGTGCTGTTGGCCACCCTGCTCCAAGGAGCGAAGGCCGACGTCGATCCAAACTTCTATGTCTACATCTGCTTCGGACAGTCCAACATGGAGGGCAATGCCCAGCCCGAGGCCATCGACAAGAATAACGTGCCAGAGCGCTTCCAGCTGTTGGCAACCTGCAACTTCCAGAGCCCCAAGCGTACCAAGGGCAACTGGTATAAGGCCATTCCGCCACTCGTCAGTCCTGCTGGCGGCCTCGGCCCCACCGACTGGTTCGGTCGCACCATGGTCGACAAGCTGCCCGAAGTGAAGATCGGCGTCATTCCCGTTGCCATGGGCGGCAGCCCCATCGAGATGTTCGATAAGGACAAGTACCAGCAGAAGCTCAAGGACAACCCCAACGAGTGGTGGGCAACCCTGGCCAAGCAGCACTACGGCGGCAACCCCTACGGCCGCATCATCGAGATGGCCAAGAAGGCACAGAAGGTGGGCGTCATCAAGGGCATCCTGCTCCATCAGGGCTGCTCCAACTGTGGCGATCCCAACTGGCCCAACATGGTGAAGAAGATATATAACGACATGCTCACCGATCTTGGGCTGGCTGCCGACAGCGTGCCCCTGTTCGTCGGCGAGGTCGAGTACACGGGTGTCGGCGCACAGAGCGGCGGCTGTGCCGGCCATAATGCCGTGGTAGCCAAGATTCCTTCTGTCATCCCCACCGGCTACGTCATCAGCGCCAAGGACTGCGAGGGCAACGGCAAGGACCCCTGGCACTTCAGCGCCGCCGGCTACCGTCTGCTCGGTAAGCGCTATGCCAAGACCGCCCTGCGTGTCATGGGACGCTATCCCCTGTTCTCCTTCGAGACCGACGACATCGTGCTCGCTACAGGTGCCACCTTCGATGAGAAGACGCGCACGTTCGACATGAAGAAGGGCGTCAACGCCGGTTGGTCTTACTCCAGCGGTGCCGACATGTCTGCCTCCAAGTACCTCGTTGTCAAGCTCAAGGAACCCCAGACTGCCGATGCCGAGATTCGTCTGCTCAACAAGAACAACTCCATCGGCTACAAGCTCGTCATTGGTGAGAGCACCACTGTTGTCATCGACCTCCACAACATGGTCTATAACAACAAGACCATGGCCCCTGCAGCCATCTATAAGTTCCTGTTCCGCTCCAACCAGGCCGGCAAGATTGTCATCGACGACATCTTCCTCTCCGACGACGACCAGTATGGCGATGCCACCGCCATCCGCGACCTTCGTACCTCCGTACCCCCGTACCTCCGCACCCCCGAGTCTCACGTTTACACACTCCAGGGCGTCCGCCTCGATGCCGACTGGAACACCCTGCCACGCGGCCTCTACGTCGTCGGCGGCCGAGTCGTCGTGAAGCAATAGACGATATTGAATACACACTTATTATTATATTGAGTGCACACGGTTTTCCGTGTGCATTCTTTTTTTCAAAAAATGGCATTTCGACAAAAAACTGCACATAATATTTGGCGTTACCAATAAAAACCCTTATATTTGCATCCGAGAATATCACGATTCAATTTACTAACCTTAAACTAACGTGACATGATGAGACATACTATGAAACAAACAATTGTGATGAAATTGAAAGCGCACGTGCACGTATTATTGCTATTTGGCGTGATACTGCTGGCTGGCATGACGATGTCATGCTCATCCGACGACAATGTCGATGGCGGCAAGTCCTCATCGGCTGACTTCGACGAGAGAGTGGCCGAGAAACCAGGTGGCACCATGAAGTTGGGTGCCGCCGAGGAGCTGGTGGTCAACGAGCAGAACTGCACCGTGGAGGCCGCCGGCTGTACCATCGAGCTGACACCCTGTATGCTCAAGGGCGACACGAAGCTGTTGGTCGCCAAGGCCACGCAAGTGCCCTGGATGCTGAGCAAGGGCGACAACGTAACGGCTGTCAACGTGCAGGTGGGCGACCTCACCGAGTACAACGGCGTGGCCCACATACGTATCCCCATCAGCTTCAGCAAAGGCCAGACGCTCGTAGCGGCTCAGTGGAATGAGGTCGAGAAAGACTGGACGCCTGCCTTGTGCGAGTATGATAAGAAGAAGGGCGAGGCCGTCGTCCTTACCGACAAGCCAGGCACGTTTGGCGTCATGGTGGTCGATGGAAGCACAAGGGCTTTGACACGTGCTGGCGAGGAGACGTTTGGCGCGTTCATCGTGGCACGCGCCAACACGCGTGCTGCAGGCCTCTTTGAGAACAAGTTCCACTACGTTGATTGGGAAGATCCCCCACTGACGGTCATCACAGGCATCATGTCCGAGCTCTTCGGGGGAAACAATGAGCTGACCTCTGACGCCGACATTCTCACGCAGGACATCCTCGATACCAAGTCTCTTTTCGGCGACATCACCTATCCGCTGCTGAAGGAGGCAGGGCTGGGCAACGCGCTGCTGAAGAAGACCGCCGGTGTCATGGGCAATCTGGCCGTTGTGGCCACGTTCTACCAGAAGCTCCGCGCCGTCTATTCCGGCGATGTCGATAAAGCCGATGGCATGACCTTGAAAGCACTCACCGACTGGTTTGTTAAAAAGGGAACAACGCTCTGCGAGTCGTCGGCCATGACGCTCTGCATGGTGTCGGTCGCCATCATCGACTACTCATTGAACAAGTTCGCCGAAGAGGCCTGGAGTGGCCGTAAGGATATGTACAAGAAGGCTTTCGACCTCTATTACAGCGAGGGCGAGGACGGCTACCGCTCGTTCCAGGAGTGGTACGACCTGTTCTGGCCGGCCTTCACGAAGAAGGGCATGACAGAGATACGTCTGAACGCCCTTATCGATGCCTATGTCAACAAGTACTGTGAGCAGTTCTGGGAGAACGAGGAGACGGTAGCCTACTATCTGGGCGAGGCCACTGGCACCGTGTGGACTGGCGGTGGCGGTCTGAACGAGAAGATCAAGAAGGAGTTGTCGGCCGAATTGCGCGGCAAGCTCTACAGCGATCCGGAGCTGTTGCCATCCGTGTTCGACGCCATCGGCGAGAAGCTGAAGCTTCAGCAGTACGACCTGATGAAGGACCAGATGATGAAGTACGCCCAGCATGCCAATGGCATCATCACCCTGCACTTCAAGGATGTGGATGCCAAGAACGGCAACTCGGCCTTTGCCGGTCACACGGTGAAGTTCAAGAAGCTGCCGCTGCGTCTCGAAGACCCCACCAAGTGGGAGTGCAAGCTCGACAAGAACGGTGAGGGCGACATCAAGTTCCGCCTGTTTGCCTACTGCGCCGCAGGTGTCAAGCCCGACATGGTCATCGTCTCGCCCGATGGTGAGGAGAAGCTGACGCTGAAGCTGAGCGACCTGGAAGTTGGTGTTAACGAGGTTAAGTACGGCGCAGGCTTTGACGCACGCACCGACATTGAAGAGATAAAAATAACCTACGATTACGAAACGACTCAGTACGCATACGGCAAAACAGAGACCGCGCATATCCCTGGCTCTTTCAAACTGAACGGTGACCAGCTACAGATATCGAAGACGGCTAATACGTACACCATCAAGGCCGACAGA
This sequence comes from uncultured Prevotella sp., assembly GCA_964561385.1. Lineage (GTDB taxonomy): Bacteria > Bacteroidota > Bacteroidia > Bacteroidales > Bacteroidaceae > Prevotella. Next base: position 17,979 of record CAZLPO010000001.1, on the reverse strand, counting down.
CAGGAGGAGCCTGGTCATGAAAAGGCAAAAGTGTACATCTCCTTCACGCTGACAGCCAAGATCACAGCTGCCGGAATGGGTGAGATAACCAGCCTCGTGGCCGACTGGGAATGGAACGATGTCGCAGGCAACAAGTCGCTCTACAGCCTGGATGTCAGCCATATCCAGTGGAATCCTGAATTCTCACGCAGCAATTATTACTATTGGCTTACGACTGAGAAAGACGGACTTGAGACCAAGCTATTCTATCGCGACTTCGACAACAAACGTATTGAGAACTACTATCTCAAGGACTACAACAACTACGTCGCTGTGACCATCAAGTTCAAGTAACTCACTACGCACGACGGTTTGTCGGGTTCGGGAAACGTGATTACGAAGGTACGCGCGCGTGTGCGCGATATAGTCAAATGAAAACACGGTGCACCCGTGCACCCCGTGCACCCAAAAACAGATAGAATAGAGCCTCTTTTCGATAGAATAGAGGCTCTATTCGGAAAAATAAAGGTTATATACGTATGCGTGCGTATGGCATTTCGCGCTGAAATGCTTTCTTTGACCACAAAACAAGTTGTTTTGTTCAGTAAGACTTGCCTTCTTAACATAGAAAAGAGTATCTTCTTGAGTACAAAACAAGTTGTTTTGTACCAATGTATGATGATGTAACTTTTGTAAAAAGGTACATCGTTACAATTTATTGATAATAAGATAGTTAGGTAAGGTTATGTAACTATGTAGGAAAAACAGCAATAAAACATAGTTCACAAAACAATTGCCGGTTTTTGCTTTTTACTGCAAACAAACATAATATACATTCTGTCCCATTTTACAATATTTCTCTTGCAATCCAAGCGCAAGCCTCTGCATCAGCCAATGCATGATGGTGGTTTTAATAGTTCGGCTCTGGCTGAATGAGCGAGTAGAACGAATCCACAATCTCACCGTCGCGCACAATGACAACGCCAACGGAGCAAACGGAAGAGCGCTCGTTGTTAGCTGTCTCAAAATCTATAGCTGCAAAATCTCGCATACCGTGGCAGAGGTTCTGAAGAATGTGTTTGGATAGTCCGACCGTTGCTGTGCGGTGATATACACCACGGTCTCGTTGTCCTTCAGCTCCACCTTCGTCACGTCGAGGGCGAGATTGAAGAAGCCGTCGCCGTTGCTGGTTCCATACTCGATGGTGGGCTGCTCCCACACAATGCGCTGTGAGCGGAACTCGTCCAACTGGCGGAAGCAGTGGCGGTCGATGATCTGTTCCAGTTCGCGGTCAGGGTTATGGCGGACAAAGCAGCGGTGGTCGAACACCATCAGTTCGCCGTTCTCCTTGGTGTAGGGCTGCCACGCCGGCAGACCCTCGATGTTGGGGTTGCCCGTGTGTGCAAACTGTGCCCACGCGCTGCTCATCAAGTCGGCCAGGTGCAGATCGTCGGCCGTGGGCTGGGGTACGATGTTGCCTGCCTGGTGCAGCCGGTTGAAGCAGAAGCAGAGCTCGTTGCCATGAACAGAACCCAGACTGACGGGTGAGCGCCAGGTGAACATATACATGTATAGAGGAGAGAGGAGAGAGGCGCGGTCGTCGGCCGTGATGAGCGTCTTGGGGCGGAAGAGCCAGTCGATGCTCAGCAGATCCTGCGGGGTGTAGTCGGGATAGGCTTTGGCGAAGGCGGCGATATAGGCATCGGTGTCGTCGCCAAAGGTCTTTTGTAGTTCTGTGCGTGCCTCCTCCTGCGTCAGCTCACGCTTGTAGTGCAGGCGCTGCAGCTCGTTGAAGGTGGTGCCGATCATCAGCGGTATGTCGTTGCTGATGGCCGCGAAGCCGGGCTGGAACGGCTGTTGCAGCAGCGTCTCGCCGTCGGGTGTCGGCCCAAAGCCCCACATCATGGGGGTGCCGGGCTTGCGCGTGCCGATGCTGGCCGCCATGGCCCGCTGTCCGGCAGCATAGAGGTCCTGGTAGGGCACGTCCTTGATGCGGTCGATGTTGTCGGCTGTGATGCCCAGCTCGTTGAGGACGGCCTTGCCAAGTGCCTGCGTCATTGCATGGGTGTTGACATTCAGGATGGTGCCGCTCATGATGATGGCCTTATGGAAGAGCCCCTTGGCAGCCGGCATGCACATCAGCGTGCCCACCTTGCCGCCACCGCCTGACTCACCGAAGATGGTGACGTTGTCGGGGTCGCCGCCAAACTGCTCGATGTTGTCGCGCACCCACTGCAGGGCCTGCACCACGTCGAGCATGCCCACGTTGCCGGAATACCTGTATCTCTCAGATACTGCCGAGAGGTCGAGAAAGCCCAGGATGTTCAGACGGTGGTTCACGCCAACCACGACCACGTCCTTCTTGGCCAACTGCTGTCCAGGGTCCCAGGCTGACGTGCCGCTGTCGAAGCCGCCGCCGTGCAGCCAGAACATGACCGGCTTCTTGGGGGTGGGGGCTGATGACTGCGCCGTGCAGGGCGAGGTGGTCCACACGTTCAGCACACAGCACTGCTCCGACATCTCTGCCTCCGTCATCGGACGGTTCGTGGGCTGCATGGTCTGCGGCCCGAACTGGTCGCAGGCTTTCACACCCTCCCACCTCTCGACGGGGAGCGGGGGCATGAACCGCTCTACACGTGCGTAGGGAATGCCTAAATACGCATAGGTGCCTTCCTGCACCGTGCCGCTGACGATGCCGTTGGTGGTCTTTACTTGGGGTGCCTCGGCAAAGGCCAGGCACGATGTGCTGATGGCAAGGAGGAATGCAAATATTTGTCTCATGTTTCAGGTTTTAGGTTTCAGTTTTCTCGTCTCACGTCTCACGCCTCACGCCTCACGCCTCACGTCTCACTTAATCACCACCTTACGTCCGTCGCGGATATAGATGCCGCGGGTGGGGTTGGTGACGCGATGGCCCTGGAGGTCGAACAGCAGGGGCTCGTCCTCAGGCAGCAGGGGGCTGACGACGGGCGTGGGGTCGTCCTCGGTGAACTGCCAGGCATCGAACTGCAGGTTCGTAGCCTTGGTGAAGACGATGAACAGTTTCTTGTTGGAGCCCTTGAAGACGCTGGGGTCCACGTCGAGCTCGTTGTCTGCATAGACCCTCGACGTGAACTCCATCGTGGCCACGGGGTCGTTGGTGATCTTGCCCAGTCGCAGCTCGATGGTGCCGGTGCCCTTGGTGCGGAACATGAACCGCGAGGCGCCGTTCTTGCCGAAGTCGACGTTGCGCACCATGATCCATGAGCCGGCCGACATCTTCACCTGCATGTTGCGCGAGGCATCGTTGCCCAGGGTGCTGACGCTGGTGTTCTTCGTGATGTTGGTGAAGTGCTCGTACATGACGCCGCCACAGGTCGCCATCGTCTCGGCCTCCTGCAGCTGGTAGGGGTTGAAAGTCTTGACGGCAGCGGGACCGTTGTTATTGAGGCTCACCCTGTTGATCTTCTGCGTCTCCTCGTTGACGGTCACCTTGTTGATACAGATGGAACGGTACATATTGGCACTCTGGTCCACACCGCCCGCATTCTTCATGCCCACCAGCAGGGCACCGGAGTGGTAGATGTGGTAGTAGCCGCCATTGAACTTCTGCAGGTGCGAGTGGTTGTTCTCCGAGGTGCCGGGGTGGGGACCGTAGTCGCCACGGTACTCCCACGAGTCGGGATTCGTCGGGTCGTCGGTCACCATGTAGCACATGGTACACTGGCCAGGGGCACTCACCGTGATGCCCTTGTCCTTCTGGTACTTGCTCCAGTCGTTGCGACCACGCCACGACGAACAGTAGGTATAGGCAAACTTACCGCCGATGATGTTCAGCTCGCTGGCCTCGAAATGGTAGGGGGCAGGCAGGTTGATGGCCTTGCCGTCAATCTCGGTCATGTTCTTCTTCAGCTTGGCAATGCGGGCATTGCCGGGCAGCAGGTCGTTGCCCTGGTTGTTGGGGTCGCCGCCGCCGAACGACAGCCACGCATCGCCGTTCTCCATCACGACAACACCGGGGTCGAAGAGCCAGTTGCAAGGATCGACACCCGACATGCCGTGGTTGACAATGGGACTGGAGCGCGGCGACTTGAAAGGACCGATGGGCGAGTCGCCCTTCATCACGCCGACATTGCTGGCGCCGTTGGCGAAGTAGATGAAGAACTCGGGCTTGCCCTGGTCGTTGATGCGCCACGTGGCCGACGGCGCCCATGAGTTGCCGCTCCAGCTGCACACCTTCTTGACGTCGATGGTGCCGTGGAAGGTCCAGTTGACAAGGTCGTCGGTGGAGAGCACCACGAGCGACTTGATGGCCCCGTAGCCGTTCTTGTTCTTCTTGCCGTTGGCAATGAACTGCTGGTGGTCGTTGGAGCCATAGACATAGAGGCGCCCCTCGTACTCGATGGCTGTGGGGTCGGCACAGAAGACGGCACCGCTGATGGGATTGCCGTAGTTGACGTCCTTGAAACACTTGGCGGGCTCGGTCTGTGCGTTAGTATGAAGGCAGGCGACCATAGCGGCGGCTGCCAGGAGGAATCTTTTGTGCATAGTTGTTGATAGTTGATTTTGCCTGCAAAGATACGGCTTTTTCTTTGAATGTTCGAGAAAAATGACTATCTTTGCAGCCGCAAGAAACAAAAAGAAAACATTCTGAATGATGAAGAGACTATTCCTGTTACTCATCACGGCCTGTCCGTGCCTTATCACTCCAGCACTCACGCACCCCTCTCCTCTCTCCTCTCTCCGCTCTCCTCTCACTTCCCCCAACGGAAACGTGACGGTCGAGACGAAGGACAGCTGCTTTGTCATAGCCTACAAGCAACAGCCTGTCCTGCACGTGAAGTCCTCAATTCTCACATCTCGTACCCCCGTACCCCCGTACCATCGTACCTCCGCCAACTACGATATGCTCTCCGGCAAGCGCCGCCACTGTGTCAACGAGGCCAATGAATATAAGATAGGTGACATGACGCTGCGCCTGTATAACGATGGTGTGGCCTATCGCTATGAAAAGCCGGTAGAGGAGCAGACGGCCTACATCATCCCCGAAGGTACCAAGCGGTGGATGCAGCAGTGGGCCGACTCCTACGAGGGCTTCTTCCCCCTGTCGACGACGGCTAAGGTGAAGGCGCTGCCGTCATACAGCGCCGTGGCCAAGGATGCCGAGGGCAACAACGTGCGCTGGGGCTATCCGGCACTGGTGGAGGCGCCCTCGCAAGGAGAAGAGCCGGTGTTTGCACTCATCACGGAGGCGAACATCGAGAAGGGACAGAGTGCTTCGTGTCTCTATAACGACGGCGACGTGTTTCGCGTGGTAGAGGACGAGAAGATTGCCGGCGGGGAAACCGCCGCGCATACGCCGTGGCGCGTGGTCATCGTCGGCACGCTGGCCGACGTGGTGGAGTCCACGCTCGTCACCGACGTCAGCGAGCCCTGCAAGCTGGAGGACACAAGCTGGATTCATCCCGGTGTCGTCTCATGGGTGTACTGGGCCTATAACCACGGCTCCGACGACTATGACATCATCAAGAAATACACCGACATGGCTGCCACGTTGCATCTGCCCTACGTGCTCATTGATGCCGAGTGGGACTGCATGAAGAACGGCAAGACCATCGAGGATGCCGTCAGCTATGCACGCTCACGTGGCGTCAAGCCGATGATATGGTATAACTCGTCGGTGGGCTGGGTTGACGGCGCTCCCACGCCGAAGTTCCGTCTGAACAAGCCCGAGGACCGCGAAAAGGAGTTTGCCTGGTGCGAGAAGATTGGCGTGGCCGGCGTGAAGATCGACTTCTTCTCAGGCGACAACCAGCGAAACATGGACTACTGCATCGACTTGCTCGAGTGTGCCGCCCGTCACCACCTGCTGGTGAACTTCCATGGGGCCACGGTGCCGCGCGGCTGGCAGCGCACCTATCCGAACCTGCTGTCAACAGAGGGCGTCTATGGCGCTGAGTGGTACAACAACGTGCCGACATTCACCGACAAGGCGGCAGCGCACAACGCCACGCTGCCCTTCACACGCAATGTCATCGGACCGATGGACTACACGCCCTGCGCTTTCAGCGACTCACAGCATCCCCATATCACGACGCATGCCCATGAGCTGGCGCTGACAGCCCTCTTTGAGAGTGGTCTGCAGCACCTGGCCGACCGTCCGGAGAGCTTCCTGGCGCAGCCGCAGCAGGTGCAGGACTACCTGTCGCAGTTGCCTGCCGCCTGGGACGAGACGCGCTTCGTCAGCGGCTATCCCGGCGAGAGCTGTGTGCTGGCGCGTCGCAGCGGAAAGGTGTGGTATGTGGCGGGCATCAACGGTACCGACAAAGAAAAAAACCTCCCCGTGCTCCTTGATTTTATCAAGGAGATAAAGTCCGCCACCCTCTTCGCCGACAGCGGCAGCAAGGAGGAGCCGTGGGCCATCAGTACCATCAAAAAGCTCCCCGCAGCCGTCAGATGTCAGCCACGGGGAGGATTCGTCTTGGTGATTGCTATGTGAGGCGCCTCACGCCTTACGCTCAATTAATGAGCGCGGAAATTCCACTTGGAATTGTC
>CAZLPO010000001.1:0-11366 GCA_964561385.1 uncultured Prevotella sp. | reverse complement strand
AATTAATGAGCGCGGAAATTCCACTTGGAATTGTCGCTCTTGAAGTCCCACTCTGCCAGCGTCGGCGTTGAGTCGGCGATGCTGTAGATGCACAGACGCGTGTTCACGGCCTCTTCGCCGGGGATGCGCTTGGGCATGATGCGGAACGTGCCGTCCGTGGCCTGCTCGATGCGCCACAGCTGCTCGTCGGCACCCGTGAAGGCGGCAACGGTGGTCAGCTCCTTGTCGGCAGTGGCAGCCAGTGCGCGGTCGGTGCCCGCAATCACAATCTTGAAGTAGGGGTTGCTCAGGTAACCGCCTGCCTCGTTGACCGGAGTGACGGTCCAGCGCTGGTGGGGACGGAACATGTAGTCGCCGCAGCGGACGGCGATGTCGCCCTCGGGCCAGGTGCCCTGCACCTCCTGCAGCGTCTGGTTGGCAATGGGCTTGACAGGCTGCTGCATCTGCTCGCGGTTGAACCAGCCCTGGCGCTCCTGTTTCATACGTACGAAGTCAACGGCCAGCTCGAGGGCATAGCCGCGGCGCTCGGACTCAATCTCAAACGTGCCACCCTTGAACTGATCGCCACCTACGGGCCAGTCGTTCTTCCACAGCAGGGGACGGACGGCCAGCGTCGAGCGGCCGCTCAAGTCGAAGTCGGCCTCCCAGTGGAACGACAGCACCTCGATGCCCTCGTCGATGATGGTACGGCCGAAGTGGCCGGCACCGGCCTTGCGGTCGCCGGCAGCGATGACCATCTTGCCGCCGCCATGATACATGTCGCGGTCAACATTGTCGAGATACGGACCCTCGACCGAGCGTGAACGGCCGCAGACAATGTTATACGTGGAGTTCACACCGTCGCAGCACGTGCCGTGGGTGCCCAGCAGATAGTACCAGCCATTCCGGAAGATGAGGTCGGTGGCCTCGCAGTCGATGGCAATGTCCTTCTCCTTGTTGCCCTTCACACGGTAGCCCGTCTTCGGATCGAGCTCAATGAGGCGGATGGTGCCGAAGTAAGTGCCGTAGCTGACCCAGAGACGACCGGTCGTGGGGTCAAACAGCAGGCCGGGGTCGATGGCGTCCTGGTCTTCCATGCCGTCGGAGGCGCACACCTCGACAGCCTCGCTCCACTTGAAGTCGGGTGACTTCGGGTCGAGGGTCTTGTTCCACATGGTGAGGATGCGGCCACTGTGACCGCCGCCCAGTCCACCACCCGTCGCACCATAGATGCAGAGGTAGCGGTCGCCGATTTTCAGGACGTCAGGAGCCGCACCGCCGCCAGGACGGTCGGCACCGCTGTGCCACGACCAGCCGTCGTCGGTGATGAGACCGCCGCCGCCAGTGCCGAAGGTGTACCACTTGCCGTCGCACTCGGCCAGTGTCGAGGGATCGTGAATATAAGGTTCGCCAATTTGCGCCGTACAAAACAAATGAGCCGAAATGGCTAATGCTGTTGTCAACAAATATCTTTTCATGTCAGTAGCTTTTTTATTTTGAAACGAATTTGAATAATTCATATAATTCACATTCGTTTTTATAATACTCTATAATTTGTCACCGGCTTTCCCTGCTCGTCGATGAAACGGACGCAGAAGTCGCTCATGCCCGGACCGTTGATGATGGCACCGCGCAGGATGTTACGGCCTTTCTTCAGCGTCAGACGCTTCGATACGGCATCGTCCTTCACCATGCGGCGGTCGCCACTCAGCAGGAGCGTCTCCTCGCCGTTGAGCCACCACATGGAGGCGGAGTTGGAACCGACGGCCAGACGCACGTCCTTGATCTCCTCGGGACAGTCGATGACGGTGACACCCCAGAAGAGGACGCCATAGACCTTCTCACCCCATTTCTCGGCGAAGCGGAACAGTTTGACGTTGAAGTTCTCGCTGTCCAGAGCGTGCCACGTCAGCGTCTGCTTCACGGTCTTGACCTCGGGCTGGGCAGGTGCGGCGGCTCCGCGGCCGAAGCCGGCAGGTGCCTGCTCCTGCTGGAACACAGCTGTCACCTTCTGGCCGTCCTTCGGCAGAATGGTCTGCTGCCCCTTGAAATACTGGCGGTTGAAGTGCTCGCGCAGGTAGGTGTCGGTGAAGACGGTGTTGCCGCTGTTGGGCTTGTCGATGGGCTCGAGCAGCATCCAGCGACGGATGAAGCCGTTCTCATCGGGTTGTGCGGCAGGGGCCTTGGCAGCCACGGGCGTAAAATACTTGGGACGGTTCTTGAACTGTATCCAGTCGACGCTGAGGGCACCGTCGCCCTCGTTGGTGATGACGAGGTCGGTGACGCCCTTGGGCTGATAGTCGAGGGCTGCGGTCTGCGTGAGCCACTGGTTACGCAGGTCGCGGCGGAAACGGGCCATGATGGGGTCGGCGGGCTCCTCGGGCTTCACTGTCAGCTTGATGCGGGCGATGACCTTGCCCGTGGCACTCTTCTCGCGGACGCAGAACTCGGTGTTCTCGGCGGCCTTGACGCTGATGAGCAGGTAGCCGTCGGTGAGACAGCCGAAGTCGATGTCGTTGTACTGCATCCAGCTGCCTTTCGTGGGCAGGATGGCACAGCTGCCGCTGAAGGCACGCAGGGTGTCGATATACTCGGAGGTGACACCGGCTGAGGCGCTGCTGTAGCGGTCAATCTCAATCTTCTCAAGAGCCTGGTTGATGCCGACGCCACGCATGGTGGGCTTCACCTCCTGAATGGTGCCGTCAGCATTGAACGCCACCTTGTCGATGCAGACGGAGCGGCGCTTGTCATCGTTGGGCGAGAAGTCGTTATGGTGGTAGAACAGATACCACTGGCCCTTATACTCCGCAAAGCTGTGGTGGTTGGTCCAGCAACCGTTGGCATGCTCGGCCATGATGATGCCCTTGAAGTCCCAGGGACCCAGGGGCGACTTCGACATGGCATAGGCCAGCGTCTCGGTGGGGTTCTTGCCGCCGCTGGTGTCGCCACGCACCCAGGGGAAGGTCAGGTAGTACCAGTCGCCGCGGCGGAAGGCGTGGGGACCCTCCTTGAAACCGTCGGGCAGACCCTCCATCTGCTGGCCGGCCACCATCATCGGCGTCATCTCGGGAAAACCTTCGCGGCGGGGCATCTTCATCTCCTGCAGCGGACCTTCCACCTCCTTCATGTTGTCCTTGAGCCGGGCACCGCGGATGCCCATGCCGCTCCAGTAGATGTAGGCCTTGCCGTCGTTGTCGACGAGCACGCAGGGGTCGATGCCGGTGACGCCCTTGATGGGCTCTGCCTCACAGGTGAAGGGGCCTTCGGGACGGTCGGCCGTGGCCACGCCGATGGCAAAGCCGCGGCCCTCCTTCGGCGCGTTGGGGAAGTAGAAGTAGTACTTGCCGTTCTTCTGGACGCAGTCGGGTGCCCACATCGAGTAGCCGCCGGGGTTACCCCAGGGAACGGTCGTCTGGGAGATGATCATCCCGTGGTCGGTCCAGTCGGTGAGGTTCTCGGACGAGAAGACGTGGTAGTCTTCCATGCAGAACCAGTCCTGACGCTGCCCCTCGGGAGGGACGATGTCGTGTGAGGGATAGAGATACACCTTGTTGTTGAAGACACGGGCCGTAGGGTCGGCCGTGAACTGATCCCTGATAACGGGATTCTGTGCCGAGGCCAGAAGTGGCACGGCGAGCAGGAACAGGGTTAATGGTCGTTTCATAATATTGTTTTTAGTCGATGATAATTTCGGCAAATGTACGAAAAAGTCTCCAAAATGACAATGATTGATGCCTGTTTGTTGCCGCTGTGTGACGTCTCCTAAAGAAGATGCAACAAATATATAAGTGTTTATGGCACTTTGTGCGTACCTTTGCCCATGAAACAAAACACAAAACCAAAAACCTATGAAACGTATTCTTATGATGATGGCTATGGCTGCAACCGGTCTGGCCATGACAGCACAGAAGTTGCCTTATCAGGATCCGTCGCTTCCGGCCAAGGAGCGCGCAAAGGATCTTTGTTCACGTCTGACGCTGGAGGAGAAGGCCATGCTCATGCTCGACGAGAGCCCGGCCATCCCCCGTTTGGGCATTAAGAAGTTCTTCTGGTGGAGCGAGGCTCTTCATGGCGCTGCCAACATGGGCAACGTGACGGTGTTCCCCGAACCGGTGGCCATGGCTTCGTCATTTAACCCTACCTTATTATATAAAGTGTTCGATGTGGCCAGCACGGAGTTCCGCGCACAGTACAACCACCGTATGCTGAACGGCGGCGAGGACGAGAAGTTCCACAGCCTCTCCGTTTGGACACCGAATGTAAACATCTTCCGTGACCCGCGGTGGGGCAGGGGACAGGAGACCTATGGTGAAGATCCCTACCTGACGAGCGTCATGGGCGTGCAGGTGGTCAAGGGCCTACAGGGACCGGAGGATGCGAAGTACCGCAAGCTGTGGGCCTGTGCCAAGCACTATGCCGTGCACAGCGGTCCGGAGTACACGCGCCACTCGGCAAACTTGACGGATGTGTCGCCGCGCGACTTCTGGGAGACATACATGCCGGCGTTCAAGACACTGGTGCAGGATGCCAAGGTGCGCGAGGTGATGTGTGCCTACCAGCGGCTGGACGACGACCCCTGCTGTGGCTCACAGCGCCTGTTGCAGCAGATCCTGCGTGATGAGTGGGGCTTCCAGTACCTCGTTGTCAGCGACTGTGGTGCCGTCAGCGACTTCTATGAGTCTCATAAGTCATCGTCGGACGCCCCCCACGCAGCGGCCAAGGCAACCATTGCCGGCACGGACGTGGAGTGCGGCTACGGCTATCCCTACAAGACCATCCCTGAGGCTGTCCGTCGCGGTCTGATGACCGAGGCCGAGGTCGACAAGCACGTCATCCGCTTGCTGGAGGGCCGTTTCGACTTGGGCGAGATGGACGACCCGTCGCTGGTGGAGTGGTCGAAGATTCCCTATTCGGCCATGTCAACCAAGGCTTCGGCCAACCTCTCGCTGGAGATGGCGCGCCAATCCATTGTCCTGCTGCAGAATAGGAACAATGTTCTTCCTCTACAGAAGGGTAAGGAGAAGATTGCCGTCATCGGTCCCAATGCTGACAACACGCCCATGATGTGGGGTAACTATAACGGACAGCCGAACCATACCGTCACTATTCTGGATGGTATCTGCAATAAGCTGAAAGTGAAGCGTTCTTCTCTCCTCTCTCCTCTCTCCTCTCTCCTCTATGTCCCAGGCTGCGACCTGACGTACGACAAGGTGATGGAGTGCCTGATGGCCTCGCAGTGCAGCTTTGAGGGCAAGAAAGGCCTGAAGGGCACGTTCTGGAACAACCGTGAGATGACGGGCAAGCCGGTCACCACGCAGTACTACACGTCACCTTTGGCCGTCACCACCTTCGGTATGCACAACTTTGCTCCCGGCGTACAGCTGGAGGACTTCTCTGCGAAGTACGAGACGGTATTCACACCGAAGGAGGCAGGAGAGTATGTGGTGAACGTTGATGCCTGCGGACACTTCGAACTCTTTATCGATGGTGAGCAGAAGTTCCGTCACCACATCTGGCGTACCACACCCAACCGCGTGGCTATCCAGGCAGAGAAGGGCAAGAGCTATCATATAGAGGTACGCTACGCGCACATACCTACTTATAATGCCAACCTGGCCATCAACATCGCTAAGGAACTGCCGATCGACTACAGCGAGACCATCGCGCGACTGAAGGACATCGACAAGGTGATCTTCGTTGGCGGTATCTCGCCTGCCCTCGAGGGTGAGGAGATGCCCGTTGACATCGACGGTTTCAAGGGTGGCGACCGCACGCATATCGAACTGCCTGCCGTCCAGCGCAACTTCCTCAAGGCGTTGAAGGAGGCTGGCAAGACCATCATCTTCGTCAACTGCTCGGGCTCATGCATCGCCCTGCTGCCGGAGACAGAGGTCTGCGATGCCATCGTGCAGGCATGGTATCCAGGCCAGGAGGGGGGCACGGCCGTTGCCGACGTGCTGTTTGGCGACTATAACCCGGCAGGAAAGCTGCCGGTCACGTTCTACAAGTCGAGCAGTCAGCTGCCCGACTATGAGGACTACTCGATGAAGGGCCGCACCTACCGCTACTTCAATGACGCCCTCTTCCCCTTCGGCTACGGCCTGAGCTATACGACGTTCGAAGTAGGAGAAGCCAGTGCCAGCCAGGCGACTGGAGCCCCGGGAAACATGACCGTCACTGTTCCTGTGATGAACACTGGCCAGCATGACGGTACGGAGATTGTGCAACTCTATATCCGTGATATGCAGGATAAGGAAGGTCCGCTGAAGTCGCTTCGCGCTTTCACTCGTGTAGATGTGAAGGCCGGTGAGACGGTGACGGCCACCCTGCAGCTGACGCCGCAGTCGTTCGAGTTCTGGGATGCCGAGACGAACACCATGCGTGTAAAACCTGGCAAGTATCAGGTCCTTGTGGGCACCAGTTCCGATGACAGAGATTTGAAATGTCTTGAAGTTTCATTGTGACAGATAGGCGAGAATACCGCCTCTGTCTCCTTGAAAACGTCTTTCATTTCTATGATTAATCTTAGATAATATGTGACATTTTACGCGTTTGTTGCATACGGAAAAGAGTTTGAAACATATTGAAAAGTCCCTGCACGTTATTTTTAATAACTTTGGCGCCGAAAACCGAAGCCATAAGCAGAAAGAACCGAATATAAAACTAAAACAGTTAATGTATTTATGTTACATGACTAACGCGAAAGTGTGAAATTATTTATCAACTTACTTATCAATAATTATTTAAAAATCTAAAATTATGTGGAAAATTAAGTCACTGCAAAAGCCATTAGTGATGCTGTTCCTGCTCTGTTTGCTTCCATTGGGAGCAATGGCTCAGAGCGTCATCAAGGGAACGGTGAGCGATGAAGCTGGTGAACCGATTCTCGGTGCATCGGTGAAAGTGGTCGGTACGAACACGGGTGCTGCAACAGACCTCAACGGTAAGTTCAGCGTCTCGGCTCCCTCGAACGGCCAGCTGGAGATTTCTTACGTGGGCTTCCAGACCCTGAAGGTGAAGATCAACGGACAGTCTAACCTCAACCTTACGCTGAAGGAAGACGCCCAGATGCTCAACGACGTGGTGGTCGTGGGTTATGGTACGATGAAGAAGAGCGACATCTCTGGTTCGGTGGCAACTATCGACCAGGAGGCCGTGATGAAGCGTGTTCCTACAAACATCGGCCAGGCCCTGCAGGGTTCGGCTGCTGGTGTGATGGTTTCAATGCAGGACGGTTCGCCTGACGGTAAGGCTGCTATCCGCATCCGTGGTGTCGGAACCATCAATGGTGATGCTTCTCCTCTCTACGTAGTAGACGGTGTTCAGGTTGGTAACAGCGCAGATTTCGTAAATCCATCTGATATCGAGCGTATCGAGATCCTGAAGGACGCCTCTGCAACCGCTATCTACGGTTCTGCAGGTGCTAACGGTGTTGTGATGATTACCACCAAGCACGGTCAGAAGGGTCGTACCAACATCACGGTGACAGCTGACTGGGGTATCCAGACACTGCCTTATACTCTTGACGTGATGGGCCTGAGCCAGTATGCTACAGCTATTAAGGAAGCTAAGAGCAACGATGGCGCTATGTTCATCAATCAGCTCTGGAACCGCGCTAACATGAACGGTGTTAACGAGATTGACTGGCAGAAGGAGATGACACGTGCCGCTCTGAAGCAGCAGTACGGTGCTTCTGTAAACGGTGGTAACGACAAGACTCAGTATAACCTCTCATTCGGTTATAATAATGTAGACGGTCTGGTTATTAACACCAACTACCAGCGTTTCACCACTCGTGCTAACATCAACACCAAGGTGAACAAGTTCTTGGAGATTGGTGGCGACATCAACTACACTCACAGCGAGAGCCATGGTTCTAACGCCTCTATGGGTAACAACCAGAACCTGTCTTCACTTCGTGACTTCGCATCAATGACTCCAACTTTGGACTACATGGATCAGAATGACGCTAGCAAGCAGCTCGTTAATGTAAACCTGAAGAATTCTGATGGCACATATGGTGCAGGTTACCTTATGACTCCTAACGGATGGGAGGGTAACACTTCTATCGCTGCTAACCCCTACGCTACTCAGATGGAGAACTCTGAGCGTGCCCGCAACGGTTTCGATCGTATCCAGACAACTGCATTCATCGATCTGACTTTCCTGGATATCAAACATCACAAGCTGGATGTACGCAGCCAGGGTACAATGACCTACTGGGGTAACAACAGCTCAGACTACACCGGTGGTCGTACACGCTATAATATGATAGGTGGTCAGATGACTGAGGTGCTCCTGCCTTCAGGATCAGATCAGAGCTATAGCTTCTCTCTGAACAACAGCCATGGTTACAGCCTGGGCATCCAGACCTACCTGACTTATAACCTGAACTATGATATCCACAACCTGACTCTGATGCTCGGTAACGAGGTTGGTAAGTCTTGGGGACAGTGGTTAGGCGGTAGCGCTCGTCAATTCCCTTCAGTGATGAACAGAAATTTCTCGCTGACAGAGGATCCAAACTCAAAGAGTTTAAATGGTGGCTACAACGCAGATACTCACACTATCTCTTACTTCGCACGTGCTTCTTACAGCCTGATGGATCGCTATATCCTGACTGGTACTATCCGTCGTGATGGTAGCTCTAACTTCGGTGCAGGTAACCGTTGGGGTACATTCCCATCAGTAGCCGGCGCTTGGCGTGTAAGCGAGGAGCCATTCATGAAGGACCTCACTTTCGTTAACAACTTGAAGGTTCGTGTAGGTTGGGGTCAGACTGGTAACGCCGGTGGTGTTGCAGGTAAGGGTGTTGCTGCACTAAGTGGTGATGCTGCATATTGCTACTATCCCGAGGGTGGCGTATCAGGTTATTGGGGTAATCGTAAGCGCGAAACAGGTTGGTATGCTCCTTTGGTTGACACTAACCTGAAGTGGGAGACCACAGAGATGACAAACTTCGGTATCGACTTCGCATTCCTGAACGACTGGGATATCACTCTGGATTACTTCATTAAGAGCACTAAGGACCTGCTCCTTTATCAGCAGATTCGTCCAACAGCTGGTTTCACTCAGGTTTATACCAACTACGGTGAGATCCAGAACAAGGGATTCGAGTTCGCACTCGGTTATCACCACCAGTTCACTAAGGACTTCAGCTTCAACGCTCGTCTGACTGGTTCTACTATTAAGAATAAGGTTGTTAAGATGGGTGATCCTCTGTACAACACTGCTTCTGGTAACAACGGCGCAAGCGCATACGACGGTTCACAGGTAGGTGCTATCGATGGTAATGGTGACTGGAACAACCACTCAATCTGTATCGAGGGTGAGGCTGTAGGTTCATTCTTTGGATATGTAACCGACGGTATCATCAAGGATCAGGCTGATCTGGAGGCTTACCTGGCTAAGTTAGGCGGCGCAGACTCACGTGTTCCTAACGATGAAATGACCAAGGTTGACACTGACCACCCGTTGGCAATTGGTGATATGAAGTTCAAGGATATCAATGGCGATGGTAAGATTGATACTAACGACCGTCAGATCCTTGGTAATGGATTCCCCACTCTGAACTATGGTCTGACACTCGGTGCAACCTATAAGGATTGGGACTTCAGCCTGTATATGTACGGTGTCCTGGGTCAGGACATTCTGTCTTACTCAGCCATGAAGATGAGCTCTATGCGTCAGCTTGATGACCAGTGCACACCAAACATCCTTACTGAGGCTTACGATCAGGCCTTCCGTAACGGTAGCGGTTCACTGCCACGCCTGAGTATTATCGATTCTAACCGTAACTATCGTGTAAGCGATCTGTGGGTTAAGAACGGTGACTTCCTCCGTATCTCTAACCTCCAGGTTGGTTACACTCTGCCGAAGCAGATTGCCAATATGCTTTCAATCCAGAAGGCTCGTGTTTACGTAGGTGTTAACAACCTGCTCACCATCTCTGGTTACAACAAGTACGGCGATCCTGAGTGCGGTATCGGAAATGTAATCTATGCAGGTTTGGATACTGGTCGTTATCCTCAGCCACGCACATTCATGGCAGGTGTTAACGTAACCTTCTAATGGAATTAAGTATTTAGAGTATAGAATTTAGAAAATAGAAAGAATACAAATATGAAGACAAGATATTATATGATAGGTGCAGCATTGTGTAGCACGATGGGTCTTGGTCTTACATCCTGCAACAACGATAGCTTCTTGGATGTAGATCAGTATGAGATCATCGCTAATGATGCAATGTTCGAGAATGATGCCAATGCTAAAAAAGGCTTGAATGGCGTTTATGACATGCTGTTCCCAAATGGTACACAGGTTAACGGAAAGAATATCTATGACGGTGACTGGGGTTTCAAGCCAAACCTGTTTACAGGTTGTCACCCTACCATCGATACCCAGGCTACTGGTTGGGATAAGAACTGGAATGTACAGGCTTGGAACTCTGGTTCAACAGAGCTTCTTGATGGTTGGCGCCATGTATATGCAGGTATCTGTCGTGCCAATGACTATCTCGCAGGTCTGGAGAAAGCAGATAAGGTAAGTGAGACTGTAAAGAAGAATCTTGACGGTCAAGGTCGCGCACTCCGCGGTTTCTTCTATCACTGGTTGGCTACAACATTCGGTCGTGTGCCAATGTTGGCTACAGGTGAGACTTATTCAAATACACCTCAGAAGGCACGTGCACAGACATATGCTGAGATGTGGGACTTCATTATTGAGGACTTCAAGGCTGCTGCTGAAGAACTTGACTGGCAGCCAATGGGCGGAGAATATGGTCGTGCAACCAAGGGTATGGCTCTAGCTTACCTGGGTGATGCTTACATGTGGAAGGCTTATCGTCTGACTGATGGCGCTAATGGTATTACCGATGCTGGTGCTGCTCCAACAACAGCAGAAGAATGCTATAGATTAGCTGCTGAGTGCTTCAAGAAGATTCTTGATAGCAATACTTATAAGCTGAACGAGTCATTCACAACTCTGTGGGATCCAGCTTCTGCATGGGGACCTGAGGCAATTTGGGTTGAGCAGCTTGACGAAGGTAACAACTGGGGAAAGTGGTCTGACCTGACTTCAAATCTCATGCTGAAGTGGTACACTGCATGTCCTGAGAACGGTGGTTGGGGTTCACTCTACCTCTCTTGGGAGTGGTACTCTTGCTACGAGAAGGGTGATAAGCGTCGTGAGGGCTCTTGCTACACAGGTGCTGTTCCTCAGATCGATCCTAACAACGCAGCTTACGATCCTCAGTACGAGGGTTGGTACGAGCCTGCTATCTACGGTGTAAACCCATATCTGCAGGAGACACTGGGTAAGGGTCAGTCTGGTACTACCACCAAGCAGTTCCACTTCAACAATGGTGAGTGGGCACCTGCTATCTGGAG